>CALDFV010000272.1 GCA_937942145.1 uncultured Opitutaceae bacterium | reverse complement strand
CGTTGAAAGTGGCGGAACCTTTTTTGAAGCAGAAAGCCATCGTGCCGCGAACCCTGTATTTGTAGTCTAAGAGTTCTGGGAACGCCGAGTCTCAGCTCGGCACCAAGTGGTCCCGGTTCTGGCCGAGCTGGGGCTCGGCGTTCCCAGGAATCGACATTAAAAAACGCCCCCTGCCTGTGCCGCCGTAGCCCGCAGGGCGAAGGAGTAAGACGATCCTCTTTATCAGCAGAACTTGCCTTTCCGCTGCAATCTCGAAAACAACAAAATTGTTTTAGTGGATTTTGAAAAACTACGGGTGGGGATTTCGCAATTGGAGCCCGGATAGATTTTGGTTGAAATTATTTCAGGTAATTCCATCATTTAAGCGTGGGGCTCATCGGTCGGAGTATCAACCGACCCCGCAAAGCACTGAAGTTCGATATTTCTATCAGAACGCAACCCAAACCCCCTATGAATCAAAATAATAAATTAACTGGCTCCCTTTTTAAGGGGCTGCTGGCACTCGCTGTAGTGCCACTTGCTACTGCTCAAGACAACGAAACGTTTACGCTCGATCCGTTCACGGTCGAGGCGACTCAAGGCTATACGGCCACCAGCACAATATCTGGTACTGGTTTGAATACCCCATTGTCCAATGTGCCCATGTCGATTAATGTCATCACATCGGATTTTCTCGACGACAGCAACATCGGCGACTTCGAAAAGGCACTCGACTATAATTCGTCGATTACTCAAACGACGCGTCAAGGAGGCAACAACGCCCGTCCGTCTACGTTTTCGATCCGGGGTTTTCGCAACCGAAACAATTTGATCGACGGAGTCTCGGCAGGCACTTTTTTCCCGTCGCAAATGATCGATCGGATCGAAGTGGTAAAGGGGCCGAACACCCTGTATGGCCAGTCGGATCCGGGCGGTCTGATCAATGTAATTACTAAAACCCCTCAAGCTCAAGAAGGGGGTCGGATTACCTTCAAAGCAGGAGAGCATGGCTGGTTGCAGGCTCAAGCGGACATAACTGTCCGCGCTATGGACGACAAGCTCGGCCTTCGTGTTCTGACGGATCACAAGGAGCTCGATGGTTGGTACGCTATCGACGGTTCAAACTCTAAGTTCCTTGGAGTTGCAGGCGACTACGACCTCACGGAAAACTCGGATTTCACCTTCCTCGTTTCCGGAAACGAAATTAGTCAGATTCCCACGCAACGGTCTACGTTTGGATTTGAGCAGCGGATGACCGACTTGAATGGAGACGGGGATTTCGACGATACCGTGCGGCAAATTCGCGAGTCGACTGCGCGGTACAACAATTCATTCGTGCCCGAAGACTTCACGACCATGACCCAGGACAACTTCCATGAACTTGAGCAGGACTATCTAAGCTTTGGGTATCGAGTGAATACGAATGAGAACAACACGCTGCAATACAAGTACAACTTTTACGAAACGGAATCCGTCGTTAATTTCCGAGCATTTAACACATTTCGAGCTTCGGATGGACGGTCCGATGCGAACTACTCTATCGACAATAGCAGAGCTCGCGACGAAGTTCATACGCTTAACGATATTGTCCGATTCAATACAGGCGAGGCGAAGCATCAGTTGCTACTTGGATATCGCAAGTCGGAAAGCACTTCGTACAGCGGTGGTACCTGGAGGCTTAGGGCTACCCGAGCTAACGAAGCGGCTATTCTAGATGACCTCGAAGCGAAGACGGGCAAGACGCTGCGACGCTTTCTGTTTAAGGACGAAGTCCTGGCGGGAGCGCGAATCTGGGAGGAGCGTAGTTTAAGCGGTGCGGAAATTAGGGCAAATGGCATTCGAACGAATGATTTAGATAGAAGTTTCCAAGAGGTGGATACAATCTACGCGACCGATAATATCTATTTGATGGAGGATCGCTTCAACATCTTGCTGGGAGTGCGAAAAAATGATATCTCGCAACGAAGCATAGCGCTGGGAGGGGCGCCGCGAGGTAGGGCTGTCGACGTGGGCGATACCAACTTTCAGTTCGGAGCAGTCTACCGGATTAATCCAACCGTTAGCGCTTTCGTGAGCATAGCGGATGCCTTTGAACCCAACACCGCTGTCAACCCGGATACCGGCGATTTCTTCGCTCCAGTGACGAGCGACGCGATCGAAGTGGGGGTCAAATTCGTTGATTTGTACGATGGACGGCTTAGTGGTTCGGTAGCGCTCTTCAATATACAGAAAGCTAATGTGGTGCGAAACGACTTTAATCCGGTGACCTTTATGACGGACCAGGCGATTACCAGTGATGAAAGCGAAGGCTTTGAAATCGAGCTGTTTGCCAATCCCATAGACAACTGGAATATGACCTTCGCCTACAGCTACATCGACGGCAGAGTCGTCGGCGCGATTTCTCCGGAACTGGAAGGGCTTCGATTGGAAGGCGCCACGCCACATCGCCTAACGTTCTTCAACAGCTATACGATCAGCGAAGGATCATTGGAGGGGCTTCGCTTTGGCGGCGGAATTGTATGGGCGGACGGCCCCATCCAGCAATTCGGAACTCCCGTCAATGCGCTCGTGGCCGAAGATGGATACACCACCGTTGATTTGTTTGCTCGCTATCCGACGGAGATCGGTGGTCGGCAAGTGACGTTTGGCGTGAATATCGACAACGTGAACGACGCGTTTTTCGCTCGGTCCCGCGGAGCTTTTAGCGCTCCCCGAACGGTTCTGTTTTCCGTCTCAACCGATATATAGCTTAGTAGCGATATATTAGTAGTTAGTCTAAGCCCTCCTCGCGGGTTCCGCGAGGAGGGCTTTTTTTGTAAATCAAGGTAGAGCATGGACCTCCGGGCCAGCCGTAATATGCGATCATACCAACGCGGCCCGCCGGGATGTCGCTGCCCTGCCATCGACGTTTAATATCAAGCCAACGCGGCAATTAATTCGACTAAGGTCGCCCGCCAGAACCTGTCGCCGTGTCGGGATTTCGTTGCCCTCACTCTCAATGTTTCTTCCAATACTAATTATAACTCTAGTTCCCCAAGCGATGAAATTCAGATCGATCCTTCTATTTTCAATCTCAAGTATCGTCTTCCTGATCGGATCGGTAGAGCTGCTCGCTCAATCAAATTCCGAACGGCCCAATGTTATCCTTATGATGACCGACGACCAGGGTTGGGGGGACACCGGATACAACGGGCACCCACACCTGAAAACGCCGAACCTCGACCGAATGAGTCGGGAAGGAGTTCGATTCGATCGCTTCTACTCGGCTGCCGCTATGTGCTCTCCAACTCGTGGAAGTGTATACACGGGCCGCAATCCCTACCGATTTGGGATTACATACGCCATGAAGGGGCGACTAGAGGATACGGAGATTCCCATTACAACCGTTGTCAAAAACGCCGGCTACACAACGGGACACTTTGGCAAATGGCACTTGGGAACCCTTTCCAGAACAAAGGGAGACCAGTCGCGTTGGGGGGCATTCGAAGAGGATCCGGTGCGGTATTATTGCCCGCCATGGGAGCGGGATGTTGACGAAAGCTTTGTTACCGAATCGAAGGTGCCCACGTGGGATCCGCTTCTTCATCCTGGAACCATTATTAAGCGTCCAACGGATGGCGCTTCTGTAGCGGGCCTTAAGGGGAGCTCGTACGGCAATGACTACTTTGTGGGGGAAGGACGAATTGAAACGGAAAACATGGAGGGCGATGATTCGCGGATAATCATGGATCGCGCTATTCCGTTTATCCAAAAGGCAGTTGATCGCGATCAGCCTTTTTTCGCGGTTATATGGTTTCATACTCCCCATTCCCCTGTAGTGGGTGGAGACAAATACCGGGCTATGTATAAAGAGCACCCGGAAGATACGCAGCACTATTATGCCTGCGTGACTGCCATGGACGAGCAGGTCGGAAGATTGCGGTCGACGCTTTCCGAGCTCGGAGTAGCCGACAACACGATGGTTTGGTTTTGTTCTGACAATGGCCCGGCACGTCAAGGGTCTCCAAGGCATGTCGGATCGCCCGGGCACCTATCTGGCTACAAACTCTCCATTCAGGAAGGTGGCATCCGAGTTCCCGGTTTGCTGGTTTGGCCAGACCAGATCAAAAAGCCCATTACCGTTTCAGAGCCCTGTGTCACCTCCGACTACTTCCCGACGATACTGAGCAGTCTTGGCATCGATCTTCCCAACGACCGCATTTACGATGGGATTGATCTGTGGCCGCTTATACAAGGGCAATCGAAAGAGCGGACGAAGCCCATCGGTTTTCTAAACAAGGAAGCCGCTGAAGCGGTCTGGATGGGCTCGCGATATAAATTGATTTCAACACCCGACAGCGATCGGCTTTTCGATATCGTTAAAGATCCAGCAGAGAAAGCAGATCTCTCCGCTGATCTGCCTGCGATAGCTGAAAGCATGAAACACGAGCTGAATGAGTGGAAGACAGGCGTATTGGCTGAAATGTCGTCGATTCAATAATAGAAGGAAGCCAAATTAGCAGAGACAATCTAGGCTTACATCTAATTAAGAATAGATTCATCGAAACAATACTTGTGGCAGCACTCGTCTCTTGCACCCTCTAGGTCGGTGCAGATGAGCCCTCCGCCTTAGGCAAGGTTCCAGCCGGCAAGCCACCTGTGGTGAGCCTGGCGAAATCAAACGTTATTCTCATGATGACCGACGATCAGGGCTATGGCGATCTAGGCTACCATGGTAATGAGATTTTGAAGACGCCGGAACTGGATAGGTTTAAACCCAGCCCGACGGCAGTATCTCCCCTGTGGCGATACCAATGCCTCGCCAGTATGTGCTCTCGAATAGGTTCAGGTTCCAAATGGAAATTGAACAACCAACAATCTGTATTTTAAATCTCAATATATAAGTTAAGGTTATTTCAGTATAAGTGGTTTAGATTTCGTCTCGCGAAGGAGTATCAGTAAAAAATATTCAAATACGTGGGGCCATTTATTGTAACGAGATTGTTTAGAAGTTTAGTGGACGATCCCGGGAACACATTTTACGAAGTCAGGTATCCAATGTGCTTATCGGGTACACTTGACCCATTGTTACGCTCGTTTGTAGGTGCCGATAAATCCGCTACCTCAAAGCAATTCATAATAAGCCGACGGGCTTTGAGTAGATTTGAGATCCTCGTTGTGTCTGGGCACTCGTCTGAGATGATGAGTGTCAGTCGTAGCTGGATTATTCTAGGCTGAACCCAGCAAAGAGATTAATGATGAAGGGATCGGTCGATTGCATGCAGAAAGCGATCGCTTGTTCCGCTTCCGGCTTTGACAATTCGCCTGCACGGATGCGGTGCATGAGCGCGAGCGCTTGCTCGACGTTGGTGGGTTTGAGGGTCTTTTCCGGAATCGGTGCTTCAGGAGCCATGGAACGGATCCAGTCGTGGATCAACTCGATGCCTTCATCATCGGGAGTTCGGAATCCGATCATGGGCATGTGGCCGGCACCCAGAGTGTTGATACGGTAGTAGAATATGGAGCGGTAAGGATTGCCGGCGTCGATCAGAAGACCGTTGTCGATACCGAAGTTGCCCCTCTGGGGAGGGTGGCCAATCAACACCATGCGATCATTGGGAACGCCAATGTTCATCATTGAAGTAACGCCAGCTCCTCCAGAAACCCGGTGACAATGGGCGCAGTTGGTTTGGATCCAAGAGCGGGCCCGCGTATTCAGAGAGGCAGACTCGTCCTTAGGGTCGGCCATTTTTTGAAAGGAGGCGGTCTCGATGAACTTCTGATTTACGAGGCCCAGAGATTCTACCAATTCTAGCTGTCCGTCTCGGTCCAGTTGCCCTGGATGGAAGGCGAGTGGACGGTTGAAATTGCTTCCATGACAACGGGCACATTCGCTACGAGCGGGGAATCTGTAGGCGCTTCCGTCGATTATGGTATCCAGCCCGTCCTTGGGTACGAGGGTAGCGTCGGTCTGGGCTTCGTTCCATCGATAACTGTATCCGTTCCAGTAGCCGTCGAAGTGAAGGATCTGTGTTTCAACGCGCCTGCCGTTTTTGTGGATAGTCTTTGCCAACACGGCATCCTTTGGCTCTCGGTAGCCTAAAAGGGGCAGCCCATCGCGAGAGCCCACTCGAGCATCAATGCGTCCGTTGCCGGGCAATCCAATCCAGTATCGGGAATCGTAGTCGTCCTGCCAGGTAGGGGCGTTGATCTTAAAGGAATAGACTCCGGGCGACGGAGTCTCTTCTGCGACGTCGCTGAACAGACCGGATTCACTGAGGCGCCGAGGAAAGGCGGGAGTTGCGGTAGATTCCTGGGAGGGAACGAGTCGATAGAGGTGACCGTCTGTCGGATGATTCAAAAATATCAAATCCCCCTGATTGTCCTGTCCGAATGAGACAATATTTCTTCGGGTATCGGCGATGAGGGTGTTTTGAGTTACCTTAGTTCCGTCCCATTTTAAAGCCCATACCCTTCCGGTGACGTAGTCTCCATACACGTAAGAGCCTTGTAGTTCAGGTATCCGTGAGCTCGTGACGAAGTACCCACCTGTTACAGATGCGCCTTCGACGTGCGAGTAGTAGGCGGTTGGGGGAATAATGGGAGTAGGTCCGGGAGTGAGATCCGAACGTAAGGGAACGGGCCCCTCCTTGATAGCCCAGCCAAAGTTATTCCCTTTCTCGACTCGGTAGACCATCTCCCAGCCTTCCCAGCCCACGTCTCCCGTCCATACATTTCCCGTCTCCGGATGAAAGCAGAATTTCCAGGGATTGCGAAATCCGTAGGCCCATGTCTCGGGACGCGCTCCGGGGAAATCGATATAGGGATTGTCCTCAGGAATGCGATAGGGTTCATCGTGATCCGTATTCAATACATCGACACGAAGAATTTTTGAGCCCCACTTCGAGAGGTCTTGACCCATATCATGCCGGTCCGGAGGTGAGGGCGGAGAAAGATCGCCAACGGAAATGTAGAGCATCCGGTCCGGTCCGAATTGAATGTCGCCGCCGACATGGCCTTGTCCCTTGAAATGGAGGATTGGTTCCAGGCTTCCGGGGACGATCCGAAAGTTGGCATCCAGCTTGAATCGGCTCGCTCGCATGTCCTTGAATTCATCGCTGCGTTCCGTACCATAGTAGGCGAAGGCCTCGTGCGTCTCATTGAAATCTGGGTGAAAAGCGAGGCCCAGGATGTTTTCCAAGTTGGGGACGAGTTCCCTGAAATTCCCTACTAGCTGAGCAGCGTCGGGCTGGGCCTTTAGGTCGGCAGGCAGCCACCAGATATTGCCGTACT
>CALDFV010000271.1 GCA_937942145.1 uncultured Opitutaceae bacterium | reverse complement strand
GGGTTGCCAGAATAATCTCATGGAGGTATTCGTAGAGGGAGTCCTCCATGAACACGGTTTCGACTTGTTCCTGCAGGGAGATGATCTCCGCTTTCGAGACCACGGGTTCGATATCCATGTGGTCGTAGTGGAGTTTTCCGGATCGAAGCATGCGGGATTCGTCTTCCTTCTCGAGGTAGCCCATCGAAATACGCATGAGGAAGCGATCCAGTTGGGCGCTTGGGAGTGGAAAAGTGCTTTCAAAGTCGATGGGGTTTTGCGTGGCGATCACCATGAACGGCGGCTCGATCGGACGCGAGGCGCCATCGATCGTTACCAAACCTCGCTCCATCGCTTCGAGCAGGGCGGACTGGGATTTAGGCGAGGCCCGGTTAATCTCGTCGGCGAGTACGATGTTGGAGAAGACAGGACCCTTGAAAAACTCGAACTGATTATCGGATCCTTTGTAAATGGAGACACCGAGGATGTCGGATGGCAGAATATCACTGGTAAATTGGATGCGGTTGAATTGGCAGTCGAGCGACTTTGCCAAGACGTAGGCGAGGGTGGTTTTACCAACACCCGGCACGTCTTCGATCAAAATGTGGCCCTCCGCAAGGAGGCAGGTCACAATCGCGTCGATGGCGTCGCTTTTCCCGTGTAAGCGGGCAGCTAAAGATCCCTTGAGTCGATCAAGGGGATTCTGCAGGTTCGAAGCTGGGGGTGAGTATGGGCGTTCCACTGAATTATGGGCGAGATAGCAGGATTCGATCCTTTCTAACATGAGTAAGCTGATTCCTCGAAAAGATTCAAAGTTTTAACGAGCGAGATCCGCTTTTGCATTCTCTCCTAAATCGATTCAATTTTGCGTGTTTCGTCAGTTTAACGGTCTTATTTCTACTACTGATTTTGCTAATAATCAGGAAATTAACCTAAAAACCGTTATCTAAGGGTTGCGTAATGAAAGAAAATCGCGACAAATGCCGTGGCTTTTTTTGAACAAACCTTCCCACTTAGGGACTTCTATCTTACACATGCGTATACAAAACTGGGGAACTTTTGCCACGATAGCGGGCTATCACGTCGCGCTTTTCGCTCTGCTACCATTCGTTATTAGCGATTTCAACTTTGCGACTTTCGTAATCTACTTCGTGACTTTTGTCCTCTCTGGGTTCGCGATTACTGCCGCCTATCATCGCTTGTTTGCCCACAAAACTTATGACGCGAACCCGGTCTACGAGTGGTTTTGGCTCATAATGTCGATGCTCTCGGGTCAGATGTCCGCCTTGAGCTGGTCCAATGACCACCGCATCCACCACAGCCACGTGGACACGGAGAAAGATCCCTACAATATTAACCGAGGATTCTGGTTCGCCCACGTCGGTTGGCTTTTCGTCAGCAAGCCCATTCCAATCAATGATCGCATCGTCGGGGACCTTTTGAAAAACAAACGAGTCATGTTTCAGCACAAACACTACGGGAAGCTGTTTCTGCTCGTAAATGGGGCCGTATTCGCTCTCGGCTGCCTGTTCATGTCTCCGCTGGCTTCCTTTGTCGGTTGCGTGCTGCTTCGCATTTTTACGATTCACCATTGCACTTGGTTCATCAATTCACTGGCCCACATCTGGGGGTCTCGCACTTATTCTAAGGAACAGACAGCGGCGGACAACGCCCTGCTGGCCGTGGTGACTTTCGGAGAAGGCTACCACAACTACCACCACGCGATCGCCAACGACTACCGCAACGGCATCCGCTGGTACCATTTTGACCCTACCAAATGGCTGATCTGGACCTCGTCCAAGATCGGTCTCGTAAAGAACCTTCGCTGGGTGAACAACATTCGCATCCAGCAAACCTTGGTCAAAAACGACAAGCAGCTGCTTCTGGAGCGTATTCGACATGAATTCGACGAAGGCGCGCAAGAGGTGCGGCACAAGCTTGAGGAGATGTCGAAGCAGTTTGAGGGGAAGGCCGCTGAATTGGCCAAAGCCTACCGTGAACTGAAAGTGGCGACAGAAGAACGCCGCCAAATATTGTTGCTCGAAATCAAGGAACTGCGCAAAGAGCTACAAACTGCCTGGAAAGACTGGGTGTCGCTTACTGAGCTGACGGAAAAGAAATACGCGTTGGCGTAGGTTGGTGCTGGCGTTTGGCGATTAGCTGTTAGTTGTTAGCAACTAGCGATATGCGGTTCGGATTTAGCCTTTTAAGTAAGTAGGTGCGGTTTTACACCGCGATAAATGGTAGTCATTGTCGCGGTATTGAGCCGCGTCGCTCCGTCAAACCCCCTTCGGTGGTTCTCGTCCCTCCAATTGGTAGGGCAGGAGGGACTCGAACCCCCGACCACCGGATTAGAAATCAGGTGCTCTATCCAGCTGAGCTACTGCCCCACGGGTCACGCACACGCGTAACGAGCCGGAACGAAACACGACGCGTTTCGAAAACTCAAGATCGAAAATAAGGAGATTTCACTGATGTAGCCTGCTTTTGAGGCAGCCGCTGCGTGGAGATTCAATGGGTAGACAAAAAGGTTAGCGTCCGGACCCCTTTTCTGCACTTTTATTTGGCCAGACGGGGTAGATTACAAAGGCTAAAGAATCAGCAGGTTTTGTCAGAGATGGGTATACGAATAGCCGAAGTGGGTGACTGGGAGAGTATCGTTAGGATTTATAACGAAGCGATCGACACCCGTATATCAACAGCGGATACGGATTACGTATCAATTGAAAACAAGGAAAACTGGCTGAAGGAACACTCTGAAGAAAGGTATCCCATTTACGTTGCCGAAAATAATGCAGAGACGGAGGGATGGTGCAGTCTGAGTCCTTACCGTTACGGCCGATCGGCCTTCGACAAGACTGCAGAAATCAGTTACTACATTTCAGAAACGCATCGAGGCAAGGGAGTCGGTACCGGGCTCGTCGAGCGTGCGATCTCAGATTGTTCCCGTCTGGGTATCGAGATACTCGTCGCCATATTGCTCGGATCCAATGCTCCGAGCATCAACCTATTACTGAAATTCGGATTTGAAGAGTGGGGACGACTCCCTGGGATCGCTGAAATCGATGCCAATCGATACGATCACCTCTATATGGGAAAAAGGGTGTAGGAGGGGCTTAGTCCCGCCAGCGCCGATGTCCCCAGAGATACTGGGTGGGGTCTTTGCGGATGGCGGCCTCTAGGTCACGATTCAAGCTGTCCAGGATTCCTTTGAGATCTTCGTTCTTGTTTCCACTGCGCGGCTGATGGATTAGGTTCGAAGTGGAGATCTCGAATTTCATCGGTCCAATACGGCGGCAGGAGGCGAAGCAAAGTGGCGTGCGGGTGACCAGGTGCAACATGGCCGGGGTCTTAAAAGTGGACGCCGGATGACCAAAGAAATCGATCATCATTCCATAGTCGCCCGCGTGCTGATCGAATAGGAGGGCAAGGAATTCCTTATTGTCGAGAACCTCAAGAAATCGACCCATATTGCTGTCGTGCTTGGGGATCGGGCGAAACTGGAACCGGGACTTCCTTTTCTTGACCATGGACTCAATGAGCGGATTGTTCATGGCTCGGGTGATACCCGCTACGGGCTTGAACCTAGAGACCCAATGTCCAGCGACCTCCCAATTCCCAAAGTGTCCTGATGCGATAATGAGGCTCTGCTCGGGATCCTGCATCACGGCAAGCACATCTGGCTTTATGTCGAGCACGAGGTGATCAGTGGTATCTTCGTCGCTTAGGAAATCTGTAGAACGAAGCGACTCTACGACGACGATGGCCATGTGGTGAGCCGCCTTTTTCGCGATGGCTCGAGCCTTCTTGGGATCGGTCTCAATTCCGCTGCGGATGACATTGTCGCGTCCCACTATCTGGCGTTTGCGGTCGAATACCCACCATACATTGGCAGCGCCGCGAGCCACCATACAAGTAAACGTGTAGGGAAGGGAATCGAAGAGAAAAAGTACGACTCGGAACAAGCCATACTCTATGAGATGACGAAGGTGTTTCAAGCGCCGTTTTTGATGAGCAAATCGACGAGCTCTCCAAGCGTAGTAATGTTGAGAACTTCCTTTGCCTCCAAATGGACTCCAATTTCCTCCTCGATATCGTAGAGTAAATCGAGGATGGTGAGAGAATCGAGCCCGAGGGATTCGATCGTCGAATTTCGACCGAAATTATCCCAATCCGGTTCTGTGGTAGAGGATTCTTCGAGTATGCGTCGAAGCTGCCCGATGATTTTTTCTTCTTTTGCGGTGTCGCTCATAAATTATTTCTAGTTGCTAGGTCCAAGTACCAATACGCCGTTGCCGCCGCCGAATCCGAAACTATTTTTCATTACTGGTCTTGAATCAATGGATACTGGTTTTGATCCGACCATATGGATTCGGCATTCCGGGTCGGGATTTTCAATGTTTAGATTGGGAGGGGAGATGCCATGCTCAAGGGCGAGAAACGCAGATATGCACTCGAGAGCCCCTGAAGCGCCGAGGGTATGGCCGAAATAGCTTTTGTTGGCGACGACAGGAACGTCGTCGGCGGCATCGCCAAAGACACTGCGGATTGACTTACTTTCACAGGCGTCATTCCCGTGAGTGGCAGTGCCGTGGGCGTTGATGTGACCTATGTCCTGAGGTGAGACACCCGCCTCATTCAAGGCCATTCTCATGGCTTTCGCTTGGCCTTCCGAACTTGGGTTTGTCAAGTGGGTCGCATCTGACGACTCCCCATAGCCGAGGACCTCTCCACGAATAGGTACACCTCGAGAAAGGGCGCTTTCCAAGGTTTCTAGGATGAGCGTCCCGGCCCCTTCGCCTAAAATAGTACCTTCCCGATCTGCGGCGAAAGGGCGGCAGGCTTTGATGGGGTCCTCAATTTTGGAAAGCACGCCTATGTTATTCCAGACAGGATAGAAAAAGGGGTCGAAAAAGCCGTCCGATCCACCGGTAAGAACGGTCTGGGCATATCCGTCACGGACCATGCGATAAGCGGTTCCAATTGCATTGGTTGCCGATGTGCAAGCGGATACGACCATGTAGTTGGCACCCGTGAGTTTGAACTGAAGGGAAATGCCTGCGGAAATCGCGTTGTACATGCAGCGAGGCACTGCAGTGGGTCGAGCTCTCTGAGGTCCTTTCTCAAACATCGCCTGCATGGACTTGTAGTGGCTTTCCGCGCTCCCAACCCCTGTGCCATAAATAACGGATACATCTTGAGGGACGAGTTCCTGCTCTTGAGAGATGAGTTTAGAATCGAGCAGGGCATCTTGGGCAGAAACGACCGCCAGGTCGAGAGCCCGATCACTGGGACGTCGACCCATGGATTTCAGCCGTGCTTCCGCCAGTCCCTCCGGCACTTCTGCGCCATTGTGCACTTTCAATGCGGAGGTGTCGATGGCGCGAATGGGTCCGATGCCGGTTCTGCCCTCAATCAAATTCTTCCAGACAGTTTTTTCATCAACGCCAAGGGGCGAGGCGATTCCCATACCGGTTACGACGACTCGATGGCGGGCGGAGCCGGTTCTTTGGCTGGTTTCATTAGTCATATAGTAGGGCTATCCGTAGATGAACTGACCGCCATCGACGTGGATGACCTGCCCGGTTAAGTAGGATGCGTTTTCTGAGAGGAGAAATGCCGTCACGTTGGCAACATCGCGGGTTGTCGCAAGGCGGTTGAGAGGGATCGCCATTTTTTGGATCATCTCCTCGCTCATGCCTTCAGCCATATCAGTTTCCACGATTCCGGGAGACACGGCATTGCAGCGGATGCCAAAGCGAGCGGCTTCGAGGGCAAACGTTCGTGTGAGACTGACGAGACCTGCTTTGGAGGCAGCGTAATCCGCGCCCATTAGGTTTCCGGGTCCATGAGCCGAGATTGAGGCCATATTCACGATACTGCCAGAACGCGATTTCCGCATCAATTTGTAGGCCTCTTGGGATGCAATGAACGCGGATTCTAAATTTAAGCTTTGCGTGGCTCTCCAGGCTTCCAGCTTGAGACCGCGAAATGCGACCGGGTTGCCGGCGCCTGCGTTATTTACAAGACCGTCTAGGCGACCGAAATGAGCGTAAAACGCTTTAACCAGTTCCGCTGCATTTTCGGGATTGGAGAGGTCAGCGGCAAATGGGGCCGCTTTTTCGGCTCCGAGCTCATCGCTAACGGCTTTGACTCGTTCGATATCGCGCCCGTGAATCCCGACCGAGGCGCCTTCTTCAATGAGCAGCTCGGCTATCCCGCGTCCGATACCTCTTGTAGATCCTGTGACTAAAAAAGCGCTGTCACTGAATGAATTAGCCATTGGAAATTGGTGAGGAAATGAGGAAATTAAAGTGCCAAAGTTCCCGCAGGAACGCCAAATCCAAGGAAGTGATGGCCCTAATTTCTCAGAAGACAAGATTGATTGTACCAAAAATGGAGCGATCAAGTGAGTCACCCGTCGACCTAAAGAGCTCCGCGAGCTCCGTTAAGGAGTCGATTTCTAACCTAATTGAGTGACAGGGAGCGGTCCGGAATAGGGATGCGGGGCATGGTGCCTGAGGTGAGCTTTAGAATCCTTTGGGTCGTATGGACGTAGTCTTCCGCAACCTGCATGGAAGCCTCTCGCTTGCTCATCAGCACCATTGGCAGGCCTTGCAGGACTGCCCGCCCAACGGAAATGGAGTGACGAATTTGCTCGGGGAAAACACAGGCCTTTTGCGGCACCTTCTTTTGGGCTACGAATCGCTCGATCTGCGCAGTGAATCTTTCGATAGGCACATCGATGTTGGCGCCTGGCTTAACCGCGTTCAGTGAAATCCCAAGCACTTCCGGAGCAGGAGCGGAACGCTCCTCACGCCAGCGGTAGCTTTGCTTCTTGAAGGATTCCAGTTTGTCGATGAGGAGGTGGAAGCCGACGACACTCAAAGCGTCTGGGTTGGCCGGTACCACAATGTGCTCGCTGCAAAAGACCGAGCATTGCGTTCCGTGGAAGAAATTGGGTGGGCAGTCAAAGAAGATGTAGTCGTACTGATCCTCAACGTCCTGGAGCTCGTCGAAAAAGTGAGCGTAGAACGGCTTCTCCCAAGGGTTGGGCACCTCGTGCTCAAGATCCATTAGCGAGAAGCTCGATGGAGCTAAATCAAGACCTCTGAGGGCGATATCACCCTCGGCATCACGAACCACATCCTTTTGGATACAATTGCGTAGCAAGGAGCCGTTTTCTTTAAAAACACTCAGAACAAAATTCGCTGGATTCCGGTTCAACGCGTTCCACCGGTCGAGTCGCATGAGCCAAATACTCGAATTACTCTGAGCATCAAAATCGACCACCAAAACGCGTTTTCCCATGTACGCGAGACACGATGCCACATTTACGAGTAAAGAGGTTTTTCCCGTACCTCCTTTGATATTCAAAAAACTTATCTTTGTCGCCATAATCGCAGATTCGAAACCAGCCCACTTTCTAAATCGGCAACGAGCGCCCAATCCTGCAGTTGAGCCTCCAGAAAGCCCGGTGTAGACCCCGTTTAACAATTCTTTAAATGTGTCGATAATCTAGAGGTATTTACAAACGGAAATCTAGACCTAGACTTGTCAAATTAGCCATGGCTTCGAAAGGAAAAGACAACTCGGATTTTGAACGCTTGAACGCCCAGCAGCCAAAGCGCGCGGAGTCGACAGACCCAACCCAGCAGGCGGCAGAAATCGGAGGTGGGCCCTCCAATGAACAAGCGAAGACCGAAGGGGAGGAATCGATTCTCAAGATGGGTGAACCCGCAGGTGGCGAAGATGAGTTGGAGTCAGAGATATTGGATGCTTTGAACGAGCGTGAGGAAGAATCGGAGAAGGGTGCTCACCAACGCGCCGTCGACGAACAGTTGATCGCGAATCTCGGATCGGGCAAGAACGACTACGGCGTCCTCGAAGCGCTGATTCCTCAGTTGGACTTCGATACGATCCCCCTAACTCGACCCAAGCGTGTGTTGGCCAAAAGCGATCCGAATGCTAATGGGGGCCCCCTGGAGGTTGAAGAGAATTCTGATAAGCCTCCGTCTCGAGCCCTGAAACGCAAAAAGAAACCGGCTTCGTTGCTGGATTCGTATTTTAAAGGAATGTAGAAAAGTCGGAATTGGGTTTTAGCCTTATCCTAGCGCCTCGTGGAAGGGCGGGTTTGGCTGCTAGTTCTTAGTCAGTTTGATACCATCGTCCTCAAACGCAATACGGCGTTGTTTGTAAAGTGAGCCAATGGCTTGCTTAAATGCCTTTTTGCTGACGCCGAACGTTTTCCGAATAACTTCGGGATCTGTCTTGTCGTTGAATGGGAGGAATCCGCCATCATCGGTCAGTTTGTCAAAGATATCCTCTGCCAGTGGGAGAACGCGTCGATAACCGGCGGCGTCGCGTCTCAAATCGATTTTACCGTCCGGGCGAACTTCCTTGATGTACCCTTGAAAGGACTGTCCGTATTCAAGGGGTTCTGACAACTCGCTTTTGTAGAGTAGACCCGTGTGCCGGTTTTCGATAATCGCCCGGTATCCCATGGGAGTCTCTTCCGCAACCAGTAGATGGACGGGATCACCGGCCTGGTAATCTGGTTCAGATTGATTCCAATGGCGATTCAGCCGAGCGCTGGCAACGAGACGATCATTGTGATCGTCAATCATGACAAATACGACGACCTTCTGGCCAGGTCGTACATTCGTCTTTTGCTCCCTAAAAGGAAGTAGGAGGTCCTTTTCTAGACCCCAATCCAGAAAGGCCCCAATTCGATCATTAACCTCCAAAACCTCTAGGCAGGCAAACTGTCCAACCTGAACTTTGGGTGATTTTGTGGTGGCGATCAATCGATCCTCCGAGTCTCGATAGAGGAAAGTGTCGACGACATCGCCTATTTTCGCCCAATCAGGAACGAGATGCTTAGGCAGCAAAATCTCTCCGAGATTTTCCGCATCCAGGTAGACTCCCTGGGGCGATTCTCTCAGCAGATTGAGACGGTTCTGTTTTCCGACTTGGGCCATGGATGAAAGAAACCGTAGCGGACTCCTTTGGGAATGGGAGGAAAAAGAAGGGATTCGAAGATTTTCCAACGAAATATCTGGTTCGCGCAAACGATAGGGCATTCAAAGACGACCCGCTAAGAGAATAGTGAAAAGAGTCCAATGCAGCGTTGCACGAAAGTGATCCCTGCGATTGGCTGGGTGGCGATGTCCTATGGATTCATAGTGATCGCCTTAGTTTTGGCAGTAGCGCTAATTCGCCTAGCCTGGTTCCGCGGGCCATTCGCGAACGCTCCCGAGCCGCCTAAAGGTATCATCGACATGCACTGCCATACCGCGGGAATTGGTGAAGGAGGAAGTGGCGCCTGGATATCGGAAGAATTGAGACAAAGCTGGAAGTTTCCCCTCTATCTAAAAATATTTGGGAGCAGCCACGCGATGCTGAAAGCCAAAGGTGACCAAGCGATTTTGGAAATCATTGCTCAATCTGTGAATGAATCTGAGCATGTTGATGGGGCCGTGATCTTGGCGATGGATGAGCCGTATTCAATTGATGGGGAGATCAATCTAGCTGACGGTGAAGTCTGCGTCCCCAACCGATTTGTGGGCGAGTCTGTAAAGCCATACGAAAATCTCTACTTTGGAGCTTCGGTACATCCTAATCGAAAGGATGCCTTGGAAGAGTTGGAGTGGTCAAAGGAGAATGGGGCCGTCCTCATCAAGTGGCTTCCCAATATTCAGGATATCGACCCCTCCAATCCGTCTTATAGAGACTACTACCAGAGGATGGTGGCCCTCAATCTGCCATTGTTGACTCACGTAGGTGATGAAGACTCGTTCTCCAAAACGAACAATGCCCTCGCGGATCCACAGCTCCTCCGCTTTCCTCTGGAATGCGGGGTTCGTGTGATCGCCGCCCATGTCGCCAGTTCAGGCGAGCGAGACGGACAGGAGAATATCGATCGCTTGCTGGAGATGATGCCCGTATACCCTAACCTGTATACCGATATTTCAACCCTCACTCAGTTCAATCGAAAGCGTTATCTAAACAAGGTACTGAACGATCCGAGACTGAAGGGCCGGATGATGTACGGAACAGACTATCCACTAACGAATACGCCTATGGCATCGCCGCTTCAGTTTCCTCTCAATCTGAAGTTCAGTCAACTTTGGTCCCTATGGCGAACTCGGAACTCATGGGATCGGGATGTGCGCCTCAAGGCCGCCTTGGGCACGCCAAAGGAGGTGTTTACACTCAGTCGGCAATTCCTGGGTCTCTGAGCCCGGTCGATTGAAAAGGGAACGAACGATCATTCTCGCTTGTCCTAAATCTTCACCCTCGACGTCGTATAGATAACACTCTATTCGGTTGAGTATTAAATTGCTATGCGTTCGACCATAATTCGTTTCACGATGAGATCAAAGACCTTGTTCCTCGTTCTTCTGTCAGGAATTGCCACGGCGGCGGTTTCCGCGGAACCCGTTAAAATCTGGATCAGCTCCCAGCAGGACAAGATCTACTACGACAATATGGTTCGGCTTTACCAGCAGGAAGTCGATTCGGATTTCGAAGCGGAGGTTCAGGCATTCGGCTTTCGGGAGATGCCCGATAAGCTGGCAATCGCTTTTAAAACCCAAACGAACACACCGGACATCATCCAACTCGATGAAGTCTTCTTTGGAATGTATCTTCAGGATGAGACGCCTTTTGTGGATTTGACTGAGCGAGTAATTGAAGCGGGGTTGAAGGAGGACATCATGCCTCAACGCCTGGAGCTCTTCAGCCAGAAAGGACGCGTTCTTGGATTGCCGCAGTCCATGAGCGCGATGCTGATATACTACCGCCGAGACCTGTTTGAGCAATACGGGCTCTCGCCGAGCGAGTTTAAGACTTGGGATGACCTTGTGGAAATTGGCGAAGAACTGGTAGCCAAAAATCAGTCCTTTCTCGCCATGGATCCGAGCTATTTTGAGATCCTCTTGCGCCAGCGAGGATCGGACTTGTTTTCAGAAACGGGCGACCTCCTGCCGGACTTCGACCTGGCAGTCGACACGCTGGAATTTTTGGGAGAGCTCGCTCAAAAGCGGATCGGCCTAATGCCGGATCGTAGCTCGATTTTCGATCCTGTCTTTTTTGGGGGTGATGTGGCCAACAACGAAGTTGTGGCGATCATGGGTGCGGATTGGTATGGCCTGGACATGATTCAGCAATTCTCTTCCGACTTGGAAGGGGAGTGGGGAATGATGCCACTTCCGGTCTGGACCGATGACCAAGGCAACCCGAATTCAGTTCGCACTTCGACCTTTGCCGGACAAGGACTCGTGATTTACAAGGGAAGCCAATCCATTGACGCATCCTGGGAGTTCATGAAATTCGTTATGACTAACAAAGAGGCAAATGCGCAGCGCTTCCTGCAAGGGAACAGCTTCCCCGCTTACAAACCGGCATTTGAGGACATTCGACTGCTCCAGCCGCAACCGTTTTTCGGATACGACTCGATGGGCCAAATCTTAGTGGATCTTGCTCCGGAGGTTCCCCGAGTTATGATGAATCCAAAACGGCCGATGGCAGTTTTCATGATCCGGGAAGGAATGCTTAGTAGCATCATGTACGGGGAAGGCGATGCTCGGGTAGCCCTCGAACGATTTAAGGAGCAGCTCGAAGGGGGTGGCGGTCCGCCAGAGCAGAATTAGTCTCTGCTGACGCAATGCTACGGTATTCTGGGTTTTTAAAAATCAATCGGGGGCGGCTATTCTTGGCCGCTCCGTTCTTTTTGTTCCTTCTCGTTTTTTGGGCTACGCCTCTGGTTAAAGGTTTTTTGCTAAGCCTTGAGTCAGACACGTTGTGGGGCGAGTCGTCTTTTGTCGGCTTTAAGCACTACAGTGAATTGCTTCAGGATTCACGATATTGGCACTCGGTCGCCAACACCTCTGTATTTGCCCTATCCACGATCACTTTTTCTATCGGGCTGGCTCTGCTATTCGCCCATGGAATCAGAATGTGCCGGAAGGGATTGCAGGGGCCGCTGACATTTGCGTTGATGGTCCCCGGTCTTTGTCCCCCTACCGTGCTCGCGCTACTGTTCCTCCTTGTGTTTCACGGGAAAGAAGGGCTATTGAATCGATGGCTCATCGAGCCTTTGGGATTTGAGACTGTCAATTGGTTGTCGGATCCTGACTTCATAATGCCAGCAATTGTCATCCAAGCAGTCTGGCGATGGACGGGATTCATGACCTTTTTTCTACTGTGCGCTTTGAACGCTCGCCCGCGGGACGTGCTCGATGCGGCAGCGATAGATGGAGTCAATACCTGGCAGAGGTTTTACAAAATCACGCTTCCTCTCATTTCCCCGACGATTACGTTTTGCCTGATCTACCTGCTGGTGGATTGCTTTGCCCAATTTGCCGGCTCTTACGTGCTTTTCGGTGGTTCGGGCGGCACTAACGATGCGGGACTGCTGCTTGTCACTTATGCCTACCAGAAGGCCTTTGTCGGAGGAGGATTTGGCAGTGGAGCGGCGGTAAGCCTTTCCATTTTACCGTGGCTGGCAGGAATGCTGATCCTGGTAGCTCTCGCCCCCCGTTACCTGTGGAAAGGAGCTAGAATGTGAGAACTTCTCGAATCGCAACTTTTGTCGTGAGTCTAGCCATGTTACTCGCCGCGTTTATTTTCCTCTATCCGCTATTCTGGATGGTTCTAGGTAGCTTTAAGTCGAATAGTGAAATTTTCAATACACGAGTCTATTGGCCGATGGAATGGACTGGGCAATATTTTGGCATCCTGTTTTCGGGAGAGTATTTCAATTTCGAACGTGCGCTTTTCAATTCGATTGCCATCTCAATTTCCCAAGGTGTCGGAGCAACCCTCTTGGCCGCAATGGCTGGCTACATCATCGGAACGTACCACTTTCGCGGAAGAATGACTCTCGTCGCCTTGGGCGTTATGGTGGTTCTGATCCCCGCGCAGATGGTGGCACTGCCTCTTTTTGTTTGGGTCAACACACTCGGTCTGTTTGACAATCCCTTAGGCGTGGCATTACCAGGTATGGCAAGTGGTCTTGGCCTCCTGTTTTTCACTCGAGTTTTCCGGCTCGTGCCGAAGGAATTGATTGAAGTCGCTCGCATGGAGGGAGCGTCCGAGTGGAGGATCTTTCTTTCCGTGCTTCCGCTTGTTAAACCCTTCCTCATCACATTTGGCTTCGCTCATTTTGTCCTCGCTTGGCATGCCCATGTCATTCCGATGCTTATTCTGCATAGCGAGGAAGCGAGGACTTTGCCGATTAGTTTAGCGGCGCTTTATGGAAGCAGTTTGAATTCGCCCCAGGCAGTTCTCATGGCAGGTTCCACGATCGGAATGATTCCCCTGATCACGGTATTTGCTATGGCGTACCCTCAATTAAAGTCAGCGTTGCAGGAGTTTGTAACGTCATGATTTCAGCCGGTCCTTATTGAGTGGACTTGCTGAACTCCTGCATGTGGGCGGTCAAATCCTTGAGGGATTCTCCGTCAAGATTCACCAAAGTATACGCCATTTGAATACCTTCAATGTCCTTAGGGTGGTGTCCCCGCTTTCCTGAAGCGAACTTTCGCAGTTGATCGAGAAGATACCAGTCTTCCTGAATATTGAGCGGAGGGGACTTGAGGATCTCGTTTCCTTCGCCCTTGGCTCCATGGCAGGGAATGCAACTCTGGTAAAGGACTGAGCCATTCAACGCATTTCCTTTAACGACCGGTTGGTAGGGCTTTGGAGGTAGTGATGCAATGTACTGAGAAAGCAGGTTGATCGTTCTCTCATCTGATATGCGATCACGAGCCGATCCCATGAGGAGTTCAGACTTGTTTTCCGGATTTTGACCACGAGTGCCCTCCAAGAATTTGCGTAACTGTTGTCGATTATACCAGGCAGGTAAACCATCGATAATCGGACCTCTTTGCATCTCCTGAGTGCTATGGCAAATCAGACAAGATTCGAGGGCTGCTTTTGCCTCGACTAGTTCCTCAGGAGAGAGGCCTTGTTTGGAGCGACAGCCAAAAAGCAGCCAAATTAATCCGAACGGCAAAAGGGATAGGACACGATGGCTAAAGTTCTTGTCGAGGCAGGTCATTAAAAACGCTTTGATAGGGTTTTGCATGAGAGAAGACCGGAGTTCCATCTCTTAATCAG
>CALDFV010000270.1 GCA_937942145.1 uncultured Opitutaceae bacterium | reverse complement strand
CAGTTGCCCGAGCAGCGCGAGTGGCGCGTCAACATGACGGGTCGCTATGACTTCTTGGACGGTGCGCTTAAAGGCGTTCAGGTTGGCGGTAGTCTCCGCTATCAGGACAAGGTGGCCGGCGGTTACCCGAACCTGCTCGATGAGGCGGGTAATGTTCTTCCTGATGTGACCAGCCCATGGTTTGGTGAAGACGACATCAACGGTGACATCTTCGCCCGTTACAGTCGTCCGATCATGAACGGCAAGGCGGACTGGAGCATCCAGATCAACGCTCGTAACATCTACCGCAAGAACGGTGACGAGGACATTCCGATTGAGTTCAATCCGGACGGATCAGTCACCTACGTGCGTATCCCAGTGGAGCAACAGTGGTTCCTAACGAACACCTTCCGCTTCTAGTCGGATAATCCAAATAGAACTTTCGAGACCCTTGCTTAACGGCGAGGGTCTTTTTTTGTGTACTCTGAAATTTAGGAGCCCCGACAAGTCGGGGCGATTTTAGAGGTTTTTATCGCGGTGTTCCATCCTTCGCGAACGCTATGGAGGACTGTCGCAAACCGCTCCAACGGTCGGCGAAACAGTGAATACAGAAGTAAGACCGTCGTCTCGTCCGATACTGAGCTCGGTCGAAGGGCGGTCTGTTATTGTCAGGAGGTGACAGAGAAAATTGTTCAAGCGGTTTCTGCGATTAGGCGAAATGGTTCGACTATTCACATCGCCAATGTCCCAAATTGTCCATCTGCTCTCTTTGTGAAATCTGTGGAAGAGAACCAGCTTCCCAATCTCCTAATTCTGCATTTCTAGCCTGTTTCTGAGGCCGTCTAAAGCCGATGGAGATCGGCCTATGGGGGTGAATCTTGGATTTCCAATCGGTGATAACTTTGGCTTGACGTCAAAAGCGATTTTTTTTCGATTGTTTGGCATCAGACTTAAAAACAAGCTTTAGAGCACCCTTTCCCCTCGGTCAAATAACCCTCAGTGTTTCGCGTAAGTTTATATTGATCAAGGGGTTGCGAATTTATAATATCAAATTCCTACAGACTTTTCATACCGATTGGCGGCTCGGAGGAGCGCGTTATTTCGATTTTTTCAAACCCGTTCCCGCGAGTATTCCATACGATTTCATTAAAACGAACTTTCCCATTACGCTCTTCGAGTCGCGCCTCCTGGCTATTTTTTGGTCGGATTTGGTGTTTTCGAACGAGTATTTTATGAGTTCATCTAGATAAACAAAAAACTACCACTATGAGGAAACTGAAGATACTCAGGCTAGCTATAGCTGGCCTTACAACTACGGGCTTGTTTCTGCAAGCCCAGGACGACGACGAGGTTATCGAGTTGTCCCCCTTCGCGGTCGACGCCGCTGAGGACATTGGCTACCGGGCCACGACAACCCTTGCAGGTTCGCGTGTCCGATCTAACATCGGCGACTTGGGCGCCTCCATCGCGGTTATTACTGAGGAGTTCATGCAGGACACCGGAGCGACCGACGGCGAGTCGTTGCTCCAGTTCGTGGGCAATATGGAAGTCGGCGGGGTTCTCGGCAACTTCTCCAACTCCGACGGCGGCAACGGCACAGTGGAGTCTCGTGTGAATCCGCAGCGTGGGCAGCGTGTCCGCGGTCTGGTGAGCGCGAACCTGACCCGCGACTACTTCCAGACGGACATCCCGTTTGATTCCTACAACACGTCTCGTGTCGTAGTGAATCGTGGACCGAACTCTATTCTGTTCGGACTGGGCTCTCCTGGAGGTGTCATTAACAACAATTTGAAGCGGGCCTACATTGGGCAGGACTCTACGGAGGTGGCTTTCCGCTTCGACCATCGCGGTTCCATGCGTGGCACTTTCGACGTGGCTCGCACTCTGGTGGATGATCGCCTGGCAATCCGCATCGCCGGTTTGCGCGAGGAGCAGAAGTACAAGCAGGATCCGGCTTTTTCAGACGACACCCGCCTCTACTTGGCGTGGGAAGCGACGCTTTTCAAGAATGAGAATTCAAACTGGCTGGGCCGCACATCGGTTCGCGGTAGTTACGAGAGCGGCAAGATCGACTCGAACCCGCCAGACGTGATTCCTCCAACGGACTCTTTCTCTTCTTGGTGGAACGGCTTGGGAACTCAGGAGGAGATCAACGCTATCCTGAGCGTTCCCGGAACGGACCTGGATGATATCAATAACGGTGCCTTGTCACAGGCTAATGTAAGGGCGCTTTTGGACGCCGGTATCGAGACCATTCCAGACGCGTTCGACGGCACTCGTGATGAATTCATCGCCTTGGAAGGCCAGTTTGTGCCCCGTACGACGATTGATCGCTTCAAGCGGGGCAATCCCCTAGGAGGCACCAATCAAGGAGGACGCGACAACCAAGTTAGCGGGACACCCTACTTCCTTTTCCCAGCCATCAATTTCAATTCGCCAGAGGATCAGGTTCCCGGTTGGGACAACGATCCCGAACTGAGCGGAGCATTGGGCGGCTTCGGCATTCAGGGTATCATGGGTCGCTGGCGCCCGAGAGGCTTCGCTACTCAGGATGTCCAGTGGACGGCAGCAGCTACCGGCGGGACTGGCTTTACTTCTAAGTCCCTCAGAAACCGGAACGTTTTCGATTACCACAACAGGCTGTTCATGGGAACAACCAATGAAATCGTGACCGAGTTCGACATGAACCAGGTGTTCCTGGTGCAGGAGTTCTTCAACGGCAGCGCGGGTATCGAAATGGCGTTCGACACGCAGACGCGTGACCAGTTCGAGTTCACTCCCTTCGACCAAGGCGACCGCAAGGCGATCCAGCTCGACATTAGCGAGAACCTCTCACCAGGTGACTCTGATTTTGACGGGGTTCCCGACCGCTTGTTCAACGAGAACTTGGGCCGTCCAGTTATCCGCTGGAACGACAATTTCTCGAAAACTCGGGTCAACGAGCAGGACACCTTCCGCGCGACCGCGTTTGCGACAGTTGACTTCCAGAACTTCATGCAGAACGACGGACTGGCGAAGATCTTGGGCAAGCACACCTTCACAGGACTCTACGAGGACCGCGAAAACATCAACCTGACCCGTCAGATCCGTGGATCTTGGTGGGCGGACAACAGCGATTGGCCTGGTAGCGCTTTTATCTCCAACGGTCTGAGCGACAATTTCCGTCGTATCGTCAAGACACAGGTTTACTTAGGGCCGGACGCTCGCAGCTTCACGAGCGCGGACGACGTTCGCATTTCTGGTGTTCTCCAAACTCCGTTTCCAAAGATTGGGGACGAGTACGGCATCTGGTACTTCGACAACCGTGAGAAGACGGACAAGCAGGCGATCTGGCGCATCATCGAGAATGAGGGCCCAGCCAGCTACAACAAGAGCCAGCTGGAGTCGGAGGCCTGGAGCTTGCAGAGCTCGTTCCTCGGCGGCAACATCGTGGCTCTGTACGCTGAGCGTTCGGACACGCAGGACGCGTACCTTGCCCCGAACCCCGGCGGCTACGGTGCGGCGGGACCGGATGGAGCGCTACGTCTAGACTTGCCTGGTGTCAACGAGGT
>CALDFV010000269.1 GCA_937942145.1 uncultured Opitutaceae bacterium | reverse complement strand
CGCTACCGTTGGCCTGTCCTCGGCGATCAAGTTCGGAGCAAAACCTGAAACGACGCCCTTTTGCAGCTGCGTGCGCCAACTATAACGACCCGTCATGATCCCGTATCTGGTAGGCGTGCAAACCGACGACCCGCTATGGGCGTCCGTAAAAACCATTCCCTGAGCCGCGAGTCTGTCCGCGCCGGGCGTTGGTATCTTGGAGGTTTTCGGAGCTAGCGCATGGATTTCACCATACCCAAGATCATCGCAGATAATATAGACGATATTCGGTTTCTCAATCGCAGTAGTCAGCGATGCGCCAACCAGGAAAAGTAATAGAAAGAGGGTGGGTTTCATAACGGGAGATAGGTTTGGGTTTACTAGTAGATCTCCAATAATGCCACGAACAGTACCCTAATTGGACACTTTCGAAAAAGCGGCATAAGCATTCCCCACAATCTCTTAATCTCAACTTTTAAAATTCTTTACCACTACCGAGCGAAGCGACACGTCACTGCCTTGTAGCCCAAATACATAGATAATCACAGATTGAAATTATTTAAAAATATTAGTTTTTAGAACCAGGATACGTATCCGTATTGCAAAAACAATAAGGTTTAATCAATATCGGACAAGAGTTTTGAACCTATGCCCTACAAGCGAACTCTTAATGCCGCGAAGAAGATAGTCGAATTCGAGACCGTCAGTTCCTCCTTCCATCGATAATCCGAATTGTTGACAGGAAAATCAATGGATTTCAAACAAGATGCTTACCTTGAATGAAGAGAATCCTGATTGGAGATAGATAGAACGTATTCGAAGAAACCATGCCACCTTATACTGAACTGGACGAGAAACAGATAGACGAAATCACCGCTGTATTTGATATCGGCAGGGTCACTCAATTCAAAGCCTTGGAAGGCGGATCCCAGAACAGCAACTATCGGATCGATACCGACGCCAAGGCCTATGTTCTGACTCTATGCGAAGGTAGATCGAAGGAAACGGTACGTGAACTCGCTGACCTGCTGACTCACCTTGAGGCGCATGGGTTTAAGAGTTCCCGCGTGTTGGCCACAAGCAGAGGCGATTATCTGAGTTTATACAGGGGCAAGCCCATATTGCTCAAAGAATTCTTGCATGGTGACATAATTGAGAACCTGCGGGAGGAAACGCTGTTTGAAATTGGGGCCACGATGGCAGCCCTGCATGCCGTACCCGTTCCTGAATACATGCAGAACCAATTTCTATACGGAATGGAAACAATGACAGTAGCGGATTCATTCGCAGATCATCCGTTTGCCGAGTGGGTGGCAGGTACGAAGAAATACATCGGCGGGAATATATGCGAAGGACTGAGGAAGGGGTTGATCCACGCCGATATTTTCTTCAACAACGTGGTGATTACTGAAAATGCAGGGCCGGTCATTATGGACTTCGAAGACGCGGGCCATTATTACCTCAATTTCGATCTGGGTATGGCTATCGTAGGTTTGTGCTGCGATGCGGGAACCATAAATCGCTCCAAAGTGAACGCATTGGTTAGCGGGTATCAGTCGATTAGTCCCCTCAATCAAATCGAAGTCGCTAAGCTCAAGCCTTTCGCGGTTTATGCCGCAAGCGTTACCGCATGTTGGCGCTTCGGGCAGTTTCGTATAACTCAGCCGGATGAAACAAAGCAAGACCGCTACCTTGAAATGAAGCAGATAGCCGATGAGTTGCGAGCAATTCCCGATGCGGATTTCTTTCCGTAGAGGATGTACTTGCCCCCTTTAGTTGAGAGGCAAAGCCGTTACCTTTTCACGCCATTCGACATTACCGAAAAGACTGTTAAATATGTCGAAATCCGTTGGGCCGTCCGCGATCCACATCCTTATCTAGAATCTTTCCTTGTCCGTCATCGCGTTTCTATCTTAAAGAATAGGGATCCCCCGATGATTTATACCCGAACCAGATTCGCTTCTGCCCTTTTTACTGCGTTTGTCGCCGCTGCCGGGTTGGAGGGTAGGCCGACGGAAGACGGAGTATTCGATACCCAAATCCAGCCCTTGCTCGAGCAGTACTGCATCAATTGCCACGGAGGCGAGAAGGTCAAAGGTGAGGTGGACTTTTCGGAAATAGTCCGTTCCCAAGATATCGATTCGAGATTCGAGCTTTGGGAAACGGTAGCCGATGTGCTCGCCTACGAGGAAATGCCGCCTGAGGAAGAGGAAAATCGCCCGGATCCCACCGAAACCCAGCAGATTCTCGATTGGTACGAGGAACGATTCGTTAACTCAATGGAAGCCCGCCCGGGAACCTTTCAAGCCCGCCGTCTCTCAGCAAACGAATACCGCAACACCCTGCGCTCTCTCTTCGGATTCGATCTCGAAAACCAGATCATCGCCGCCGAGCAAACCTTTGTCGAAAAATCCCTCGTTATCAAACTCCTGCCCACCGATCCTCCCGGGCCGAGCGAATTCGTCAACGACACCAGCGATGCTCGCTTATCGAGTTTCATCTGGGAGCAGTATGCCTACATGGCAGATCGGGCCCTTCAGGAACTCTTCTCCAAAGAGCGGAGCGACGCGTTCGAGACGCTCGTCGGTCAGCCGCTTCCCCATTATTCCGAATCCATCGAACTCACCCCAGCTCAAGCGGAATCCCTGCTTCGCTCCTTCGCCCCTCGGGCTCTCCGCCGTCCTATAGCTCGGAAGGAGCTAAAACGAATGCTCGCCTCTCTGAGAGGATTAAAGGGAGGGGAGCTCCTCAGCGCCACCCGGAACGAAATGAAGGCCCTTCTCGTCTCACCATCCTTCCTCTACCGAGGTCTCCTGATCGAAGCCACGCCTGGAAAACAACAACTTGTCGACTCCTACGAACTTGCGGAACGTCTCTCGTATTTCCTCTGGGAGGATATGCCGGACACGCAGCTATTCGAGGCGGCAGCGAGGGGTGACCTTGAACATGCCGACGAAATCGCAAAGCAGGTGGACCGCATGCTCGCCTCGCCCAGGGCCCGCAATCTGGCCGAGAGCTTCGGCCACCAATGGCTCGGACTCGCCGACATAGATAACGCTCGAGACGACGTATTGAGTCGACAAGCACTCCGCAGTCAGCCCTTCGATTTTTTGAACTACCTCTTTACCGAAAATCGTCCCGTCATCGAATTGATCGACTCGAATGTCGCCTTCGCTAGTCACAATACCGCTTCCTTCTATCCCGAAAACAATCATCAGTTGGAAAAATACGTTAGGCCTAAGGGGATCGAACGAAAGCTAGTTCCGAATCAGCGAATGACTCTGGATCCGCCTGAGGGTCGCGGCGGCATTCTTACCATGCCTGGCATTCTGGCCATGAATCGAGGTCCTGTTCTCCGCGGCACCTGGATGCTCCGACGTATTCTTGGTGAACGGCTCGGCGAGCCGCCCGCGGACATTCCGCCGGTCGAAGCCGCCGCTCCAAATGCCGACCTCAGCTTTCGCGAACGTTTCGAAGTCCATCGTAGTGACTCAACCTGCGCCCGTTGCCATGATCGGATCGATCCACTCGGATTCGCGCTTCAGATGTACGACGACGAGGGGTCCTATAAGCTCGCTTTAGACTATAAGCCTCCGAGGAGAAGAGCCGGACACGATGACGACCCCGATCGGATCGACACCTCCGGTCAGCTCCCTGATGGGGAAGCCTTTCAAAATTTCGATGAATTGAAGTCCATTCTTCTCGGGAGCAAGCGACGCGACATCATTCGGAACGCAGTCGAGCGAACCTTGGCCTACGCTCTCTGCCGAAAACTTGAGGCCTTTGACCGCCCAACCATCGACGCGATTACAGAGAAGATTGACGAAACGAACGGAACATGGCGCGATCTCTTCGTAGAAGTTTCCCAAAGCCTGCCTTTCCGGGAAACCTTTATTGCCCCTAGCCCCCAAACTGATTCATGAGCAGAAGCTGGAAAATTGACCGCCGCACCTTCTTGCGAGGCACTGCCGGAGCCTTGTTGCCGCTTCCTTTCCTCAACTTGATGGAAGGCAAGGTGAGCAATGAATTGGGCAAAGGCTCGGCAACGGAATCTCCGCCGCTCAGATTCCTAACCCTCTTCAAGCCCAACGGCGTCCATCCGCCTTCATGGAATATCAATGGCGGGACGGAATTCGACTTTCGAATGTCGCCGCTCATGGCTCCCTTCGCCAAGCACAAGGACGATCTGCTCATTCTCGATAACATGGGAGATTTTGGGTTTTCGTCTCACGCCAATTCCACTCGCCGCTTTCTCGCCGGTCACCATGAGAACAAGCATACTGCTTCCGTCGATCAGATTATCGCGGATAAGATTGGTGGGGACACGGCCCATCGCTCTCTCGAACTAACCACGGAAGGGCTTTTCACCGGGCAATTCGGCTGTAGCTACATTTCTTACGACAAAGACGGAGGAGCCATTCCGCGCGAAAGCGATCCTCAGCTCGTTTTCGATCGCCTTTTCCGCAATCCGATGAGCGATCCGAAACAGCGGCAATCCATGTCGAGCTTGCTGGACCGAGTCAAAGGCGATGCCAATGCTCTCTCTCGCAGATCGGGCTACGAGGATCGCCAGACATTGGACGAGTACTTGACCGTTGTTCGTGAAACCGAACGTCGTATCCAGAACATGGAGCAAGCAAAGGCCCAGCCGAGAATCGACTTCGGGAGCCTCCAGCGGCCTCCCGTCGGGGCGAACCTAGACGAGCAAGTGGAAGCCATGATCGACCTGATCGCTCTTGCCCTCTGGACCGACTCCACTCGCTGTATCACCTATATGTTGGGCAATAGCAACAGTCGCATGGTATTCGACTTTCTTGGTATTCAAGAGCAGCACCATTACCTGTCTCATTTTTTCCGAAATTTCAGCCGCAAAAACCTGGATTCCCTGCTTAAGATCAGTCTTTGGCATATGGAGAAGTTCGACTATCTCCTGACAAAGCTCAAGTCCTACAAGGACCATAACGGCAGCCTGCTCGACCATAGCGTGGTACTCTTCGGATCCGGGATGGGCCATAGCGACAATCATACTGCTCAACGAATTCCAATCGTGCTAGCGGGGGGTGGAAACGGACGTATCAAAACGGGGCGCTACGTTCGGTATTCAGAAAACCAGGAACTTAGCAGCCTGCACCTTTCCCTGCTGAAAGCATTTGGGATTGAAGCGGACTCCTATTCCGCGTCGGATACCCCGCTTCCTGGAATCGACGGTGGCTACTTTCCCGAATTTCAAGAACGTCCCTTTGATAGTTGGGTCACGCGTCAGGGCGGATCCATCACTGCTCAAGGTCGGCTCCGCATGTCCGAAAACCTCGACGAGGCGAAGGTCTTCTACATCGATATCGAAGGAAAGTTGCCGGTACGCATCGAGATCGAGTTCAGGGACTTTCATGATTTTAATCTCGCTTATCATGTTGGAACACCCATCACGCTTACCGGAGACGGAAGTGAGAATAGTAACCAACTACTCATTACAAAAATCAAGGATATAAAAAGTCTCTTCGGCAATAGCAAGCCCGGCACTCAGAAGGGATAGGGCCCAGTCGCTTTCTTTGGCTCAGGACCCTCCAAATAATTGACTCTTAAGGATCTTCGAAGTCATTGTTTCCCAATGATTCTAGTGCGCTGTCTCAGAAATATCTGGCACAATTGAAATAAGGAAGCGGTCGTTACAATATCAGCGGGTAGGCGGATGGCAGAGAAACCGGTGATTCAATTCGGGAGTTTCTAACCGAAGGGGGTTGATGAATACCTTGTCATCAGATTGAGGCAGGATGCCTCCTGCAATGGATAAGTCGACGAATTAAGGTG
>CALDFV010000268.1 GCA_937942145.1 uncultured Opitutaceae bacterium | reverse complement strand
GTTCCATTAGCAGTAAGATCGCGGGAGCGGTTGCCATCACCTTAGTCAGGGATGCTGAATCATAAAGGGTATCGATCGAAGCGAAAGCGATCTGGGGCTCGAGAGCGGCGTAGCCGTAAGCCTTGGTATAGACTCCTCCCTTGTGCTCTAACCAGAAAACGCCACCGGGAGTTTTGCCTTGTCGAATCGCTTTCTCGATCGCTCGGTCTATTTTCTGCAGCTTGCTGGTTTGAAGGGGTCCCGTTGGCTCGGGTTCGCAAGAAGTGAGCAGGGGCAGGAGGCAGAGAAGAAGAATGAGTGATAGCCTTTGCCCATAAACGAAGGAGATCCTCGGTTGTCGGGAGCGGTTCTGCGAGAATCTCATCATGGGAACAACTTAAAGGGGCGTTGTGGTCGGCGTAAAGATCGTCTTTCTTCTTAGGCGTTGCCAAATGCGGGATTAAGCCTGATTGTTCGAATTCCTCTCGTATCCCCTATGTCCCCATGAGCTCCTCGTCAGAATCTACTCAACGCGAAATTATCGGCAACCCGAACCCGACAAATGTTCACAAGCTGATCTTCGTCATGGCGTCGGTTACTTCACTGATGCTGTACTTGCACCGGTACACATGGGCGGTTATCCGACCTGAACTCGCTCGTGAGTATGGATATACAAATACAGAGCTGGAACAGATTTTCACGTTTTTCAATATCACTTACGCCCTGGGTCAAATTCCGAGTGGTGTGGTGTGTGACTACTTTGGAGCAAGGTTTTTTCTGAGTTCGCTTATTGGGGGATGGTCGCTGAGTTTAGTCTTATTTGCCTTAGGAGGCTCGTTTGTGACCTTTTGTATCGCACGGCTTATTTTTGGCGCCGCGCAAGCAGGAGCGTATCCTAGTTTGAACAGCGTATCCCGGAACTGGTTTCCACCTGCCAACCGGACGACCATGCAAGGATTTGTAGCGAGTTTCGCGGGTAGAGCAGGTGGGGCTCTCGCTCCGATCATAATGGCGACCGTGCTGATGAGCTACTTCGGTTTTCATTGGAAGGTGGCGCTCATGATAATGGCGGGAGCGGGGATCTTCTTAGCGCTGGTCTTTTTTGCCCTCTACCGGAATAACCCGGAAGATGACAAGCGGGTGAACGAAGCTGAGAGAGAGCTTTTTAGAGCGGAGAACCTAGCCCAAAAAACTCAATCGAAAGTCCTGAGTTTTAAGCAGGCATTGAAGCATCGAACATTGCAGATAATGGTCTTCGCCCAAATATCAAATGCGGGAGCGGACATTATTTATACTTCGGTCCTCGGTAGCTATTTCCTTTCAAAAGGAATTTCGATCGCAGAGATGGGAGTCTATGCGAGTTTTCCGCTCTTTGGCGGAGCCGTGGGAGGCTTTGTGGGAGGCTATCTAAATGACTATTGCATTCGTCTCACGGGGAGTCGAAAGAATGCTAGGCGAATAATGGGCTCCTCGGGAAAAATCATCGCAACGATATGCCTTTTCTTTGCGATTTCACAAACCAACGTCCTTGCTCTGGCGATTGGTTTGTTCGTTGTTAAGTTTTTTAGTGATTGGTCTCAACCAACGGTTTGGGGTACGTGTACCGATATTGGGGGGCGTCATTCGGGGACCGTATTCAGCATTGTGAATATGTCAGGAAATATTGGCGCGGTTCTTGTGCCGGTATTGCTCTTGGGGCCCTTGTTGGATGGGTTTGCCACTACGCAGATGGTTGATGGTGTTTCAGAGGTCGTGACCAACTATTTCCCCATGTTTATTGTGGTTGCGGTCATGTATGTGATAACGGCGGTTTGCTGGATGACGGTGGATCCCTCGAGGCCAATCGATCCGGGTCAGGAGAGCTGAAGGTGTCGCGAAGGAGTGAGGTCCTTGCCCCACCTGATCTACCATTCCGCGACAGATCCATCTTCATGGCGCCAGTCTCGATCGTTTCGCATGAAGCTTTCTTTGTTGGCCTCGATGACCGCGTCTTCGTCAATCTCTATACCCAAACCAGGCAATTGGGGCAGATCCAAATAACCTTCCGTAATCTTGAAAACGTCCTTGTTTTTGACATAGTCCTGAAGATCCCCCGAATCATTGTACTGCATTTTTAAAGACATCTCCTGTATGACAAAATTCGGCGTACACGCGTCGAGCTGCATGGAACTAGCCAGAGCAATGGGTCCCAGTGGGCAATGAGGCGCGACACCGATGTCGTAAGCTTCCGCCATTGCCGCGATCTTTCTGCTCTCCCAGATTCCACCCGCGTGAGACAAATCTGGCTGGATGATGTCCACGGTTCCCTGGGCAATGATCTCCTTGTACCCCCAACGTCCATACAGACGTTCTCCAGTTGCTAGAGGGATCCGTGTGTGTCGGGCGAGCTCGGGAAGGAAATCAAGGTGTTCCGGAAGAACAGGCTCTTCGTAAAAGAGGGGACGAAGTGGCTCCATTTCTTTCGCCAGAAATTTGGCCATGGACTTGTGTACCCGACCATGGAAATCGATACCGATTCCAACGTCTGGGCCGACAATTTCACGCACGCTCGCTAAACGAGCGACTGCCGCGTCGATCTCCGCGTAGCTGCCGATGCGCTCACAAGCGCCCGTCGCGTTCATTTTGACATTGCGAAAACCTTGCTCGAGCCGGCTCTTAGCGTCTTGGTCCGACTTGTTAGGGTCATCGCCTCCTACCCAGGCATAAGCTTTGATTTTATCTCGAACCGCTCCACCCAGTATGTCGTAGACAGGAATTTCTAGGGCCTTGCCTCGAATGTCCCAGAGGGCCTGTTCAATACCCGAAATGGCGCTCATCAAAACCGGTCCCCCTCGATAGAATGAGCCGCGGTACATCGTTTGGAAGTGACGCTCGATCAGTCGGGGATCTTTGCCAATGAGATAGGGCTCGAGTTCTTTTACCGCGGTGATGGTGGTATCGGGCCGGCTTTCGACAATCGGCTCTCCCCATCCGGTGATGCCTTGGTCGGTTTCAATCTTCAGAAAGACCCAGCGGGGTTTGACTTTGTAAAGTGTTAGCGAGGTGATTTTCATTTTGCAGAAAAAGATCGTTTCTGTATCTTGAGCGAATAGCAAAACGTCCAGATTGGGAAGTAATAATTTTGGATGCGAGTTGTAGCTGTGCTACCATTACAAGCCGTCGGCGCTTGAGTTCGCGAATGAGTGTTTTTATGTGGACGCAGTCATTCGGTATCTTCTTCATGCCAACCTCCTGACCGAAATAGTGAGCATCAACTTCGACAACACCTATGCGCGTTTACCCGAGCGATTCTATGCTAGGCTTGCTCCGGCGAGCCTTCGGGTGCCAAAATTAATTCGAGTCAACCGAGGACTCGCGGAGAGCTTATCCATTTCTAGGGATTGGCTAGAGTCCGAGGAAGGAGTAGCGATGCTCTCGGGCAATCAAGCTCCTGAAGGGGCAGAACCGATTGCCCAAGCCTATGCGGGACACCAGTTCGGCGGTTTCGTACCGCAGCTCGGTGACGGCCGAGCCCTATTGCTCGGTGAGATCGTCGATACCAAAGGGGATCGTTTTGATCTGCAGCTGAAGGGCTCGGGGCGTACGCCTTATTCCCGCCAGGGAGATGGAAAATCTGCCTTGGGACCGGTGATTCGGGAGTACATCGTCAGCGAAGCGATGGCGGCGCTGGGTGTTCCGACAACGCGGGCTTTGGCAGCGGTTGCTTCGGGCGAGAATGTTTTGCGAGCGGAGGGCTCTTTGCCGGGTGGCGTTTTTACTCGGATTGCAGCGAGTCATATCCGCGTCGGTACGTTTCAGTACTACTACGCTCGCAATGACCGTGAGGGGACCCGACTGCTGGCCGATTACGTGATCGCCAGGCATTATCCTGAAGCAGCCGATTCGTCGAATCCCTATAGCGCCCTGATAGGTTCGGTTGCGAAGGCTCAAGCGGATTTGATCGCCCAGTGGATGTCGCTTGGCTTTATTCATGGAGTAATGAACACGGACAATATGGCGGTGTCAGGCGAAACGATCGACTACGGCCCCTGCGCGTTTATGGACGCCTTTCATCCGCAATGCGTTTTTAGTTCGATCGATAGAGGCGCCCGTTACGCTTGGGGAAACCAGCCTGATATCGGATTATGGAATCTGACTCGATTTGCGGAGACCTTGTTGCCTCTGCTGTCGGAGAATGCGGAGGAAGCGATGAGCTTGGCCGAGGGTGCTCTCTCCCAATTTTCAGATCGATTCGCGGACCAGTACATCTCCCGTTTCCGTACAAAATTAGGGCTCCCCGCATCCGCGCCGGTAACGCTCATTCAGGATAGCCTTGATCTTCTGGCGTCACAGAAGATTGACTTCACTCTCTTCTTTCGGCGACTCACTCAAGAGGCTGGCGGGGATTCACCGGGCGATCTCGAAGCCCTCTTTTCCGAGAAAGAGCCCTTTGAGAAGTGGTTTAGCAATTGGCGGAAGGAAGCGGATCCCGCCAAGCGCTATTCGGAAATGAGCTTGGCCAATCCTGTAATTATCCCGCGAAATCATCGCATTGAGCAAGCGATTCAGGCCGCCTACCGCGGAGACTATTCTCTCTTCCATCGGCTTGTCGATGCATTGGCCAATCCATTCGATGAGCAGACTGAGTATGAAGATCTCGAATCACCACCGCTACCGGAAGAGGTTGTTCACGAGACGTTTTGTGGCACTTGATGGAAAGGGGATAAGATTAAAGAAGTCGTTGGATTCAAAACGTCGTTGATATTTTAATACAAAGAACCAGCGTGTGCCTAAGAGCGGCGAAGGGGATAGGACTCGATCTCAATGTAGCGACTCTTGTCTGGACCGCGCCTACTTTCGAAAAGCGAGAACTCCCGCACGGAGAACACTGGACCGTTTTTCACCTTAGTTTTTGAGGACAGCGCCTTTATTGCTTCTCGTGAACAAGTGGCGCATCGACCGATTGTAATGTGCGGAATGAAATCGCGCATTTCACACTCAATTCCAGCCCTAATAACCGCGTCGTCAATTTGCTGGCGTAATTGGAATAGCAAAGGATGCCCTGTTCCCAATCCTACCCAAATTACTTTGGGATCGCCTTTGGAAGGAAACGTGCCGATGTTGCCGATCTCGAGGGTAAAGGATGACACCGCTACCGAGCGTAAAACGCGTCGGAGACCGTCTTCATCCTCCACGTTGCCCACAAACCGCATCGTCAAATGTAGGTTCTCCTTGGCTATCCAGCGAGTATTTGAAAGCGAGTCGTCGTATAGGCTCGCGAGATATTCACTAACCGAATTCGGTAATTTGATCGCGATGAATTCCCGTCTTACTGGCATGTTTTTTGTGGCTCACAATACAATGGAGTTATCACTTGCGGCCAGATTTTTGAAACACAAGCTTCTCCTTCGAATGATGCTTTGTCCTTCTTTGCTTTCTAATCTCTTTGGGTTTTATAAACCGAAGTTTGTCGGAGACCCCGACTCCCCGGTGGCTTTGGTAGGGAGGACTGGCTCGGTCCTCCGCATAGGGTTGATGAATTGGAGGACCGAGCCGGTCCTCCCTACCTTCATAGTTGCTTCGCTTGCGCAAATCGCAAGTCGGTCGCAAAATCGAGAGCTCTTGACTCGGCGTAGCAATGTCTCCAGCGGTCTGGTTTTAGCAAACTGACGGAGCAGAGCGTAGATGGCGAAGCAAACTAATGTAGGAGCGGCTTTA
>CALDFV010000267.1 GCA_937942145.1 uncultured Opitutaceae bacterium | reverse complement strand
TGTCCGTATACGAGCGCCACTTTTGAGTTTTCGAGGTTCTCTTGATCGATAACACCTGAGTCGGACATTTCGTGATACAGATCATTCCCTTCTCTAGATCGCTCCCCTACCCCTGCGAATAGCGAATAACCACCATGCGTTTTCGCGATGTTGTTAATCAACTCCATGATAACAACGGTCTTGCCTACACCCGCACCACCAAAAGCGCCGACCTTACCTCCCTTGATGAAAGGGCAAATGAGATCGATGACCTTGATTCCCGTTTCCAGAATATTGGCCTTGGTGTCTTGCTCGGTTAAAGGAGGTGCTGGACGATGGATTTGATAGCGCTTATCATGCTTTACCGGACCTCGATCATCTACGGCATCGCCCGTAACATTGAAAATGCGGCCTAATACGCCCTCGCCTACTGGTACAGATATAGGGGCTCCTGTATCTGTTACTTCCATCGCTCGCTTCAACCCTTCCGTGGAAGACATGGCAACCGATCGCACGACACCTTCACCTAAATGCTGCTGCACTTCGAGCGTCAGTTTCTGGCTTTCACCTGATACAGTGAAATCAATTGTCAACGCTTGATAAATGGAAGGCAAAGCGTCTTTAGAAAATTGGACGTCCACGACAGGTCCGATTACTTGGAGGATTTTTCCAGTGTTACTCATTGTGTATTAAAGATGAATTGGGAAAGTGTTTGGTTAGTCGTCTATCCTTGAGAGGTAGCCGCTGCGATCTCCAGGATTTCTTGAGTGATTGCAGCCTGTCGCGCTTTGTTGAATTGAAGGGTAAGTGAATCGAGCAACTTGGTGGCGTTATCATTAGCCGATTTCATCGCAACCATTCGCGCACTATGCTCGGAAGCTCGGGCACTCAGAATTGCTTGGTACGCTTGACGATCAACGAAAAGCGGAAGCAGTTCGTTCAAAATCGTTACAGGATCCGGTTCGAAAACGAAATTGCGATCATCACTAGACGATTCAAAAGGTTGGGCATCTTTGCCACGCAACTCTGTAATCATATCGTCCAGTCCTGCAATAGGAAGCAGTTTCCCGAATGAAGGAGCTTGAGTCAGTACGTTTACAAAACGAGGGTACAAAATCTCGACCGTATCCACTTCGCCAGAGAGGTACTTATCGATCATAAACTCCGTAAGCTGCTTAACTTTCGTATATTTAACCGCGTCTCCAATCTCAAAATCGGCCAGCAAGTCGCGATTTGTCCGGCTAAGGAATTGTCTTCCTTTTCTACCGACACTCACGAACTTCATCTCTTCTTTGGAGTTTAAGATCTCGCGAATTAAATTTCCATTCAAAGGTCCACACAAACCACGGTCTGTACTGACAATGATGATACCTCTTGTCTTAACTTCCCGCTCCTTGAAAAACGGATGATCTAGTTCCTCAATACGTGAAGAGATATGAGAAAGCGTTTCTGCCAGCAAAGCTGCGTAGGGTTGCCCAGAGATCGCTGCTTGCTGCGCCTTTTTCATCTTAGAGGCCGCAACAAGCTCCATCGCCTTTGTAATTTGGCGAGTATTCTTAACCGACTTAATACGGCGGCGGATTTCTCTTAGATTTGGCATGGATTAAATTAGGAAGTAAGATTGAAGATTTAGGAAGTGGCATTGCTTTTGGCAGTATTCATGGAGGAAACGAAGATTGCCACTAATTCATCAGTCTCTTTCACAAGGCTACTCAACTTGTTATTGGATACAATTTCTTCCGCAATCATTAGTTCTAGCCAGTATTGTGTTTCTTCCGCTTCTTTTAAGCAATCCCCTATCTTCGCGATAAATTCGGCTCGGGATCTTGAACGATAGGCTTCGCGATAGTTTGCCCCAATTGACGTGCCGCTTCTAAGGCATTGCTTGCCGACGACTTGAGCGATTGTTGTGTTTGGAAGCGATCCAAAGAGTCGGATGATTCTTCTTGAATATTCAAATGTCCTAATTCTGAGATCATTCTTATCATCTGGCTCCACTTCTTAAATCTTCGTTCTTACTTCTTACTTTAAGCGAAGCTGTTTTTCCACTCATCAACTGCGGTCTTGAGCTGACTTGAGAGATCGTCGTCAATCTTTGCCTTCTCACGAATACTGGTGAGTAACGCTTCTTTTCGGGATACCAGGAAATCTCTCAGGGAATCACTAGCCGATACCATTTTGGAGACATCGATATCGTCGAAGTAATTATTCTGCATCGCCCATAGCACGCCCACCTGCTGCTCAATCGCAATCGGGTTGAATGCGGGTTGCTTAAAAAGCTCTACAATCCGCGCGCCACGATCTAGCTGAGCTCTCGTTTTGGCATCGAGGTCGGAACCAAACTGGGCAAACGCCGCCAATTCACGGAACTGAGCCAGCTCAAGTTTAATCTTACCCGCAACCTGCTTGGTCGCTTTAATCTGGGCAGCAGATCCTACTCGAGATACGGAAAGTCCCACCGAAACCGCAGGACGAATGCCCTGGTTGAAAAGATCGGTTTCCAAGAAGATCTGACCGTCCGTAATCGAAATTACATTAGTCGGGATGTAGGCGGAAAGGTCACCGGCCAACGTTTCAATGATGGGAAGCGCTGTGAGGGATCCATTACCATTGTCTTCATTGACCCGAGCCGAGCGTTCGAGCAGCCGTGAGTGAAGGTAGAAAACATCTCCCGGATAGGCTTCACGTCCCGATGGTCGTTTCAAAATCAAAGACATCTGACGGTAGGCCGCCGCGTGCTTGGAAAGATCATCATAGACAATCAACGCATCTTGACCGTTGGCCATAAACCATTCGCCCAAAGCTGCCCCTGTGTACGGAGCCAAATACTGATTCGCTGCCGAGTCCGCTGCCGGCGCCGAAACGACAATCGTATACTCCAATGCACCCTTTTCTTCCAGTACACCTAGGGTACGGGCGACGTTCGAATTCTTCTGTCCCACCGCGACATAGATAGAATAGACCGGACGGAAGTCAGGATCTCCTGATGCGAGTCCGACCTTATTGATGTTCGCCTGGTTGATAATCGTATCAATCGCGATCGTTGTTTTGCCCGTTCCACGGTCCCCAATAATGAGCTCACGCTGACCACGACCAATCGGAATCATCGAGTCGATTGCCTGGATACCGGTCATAAGTGGCTGG
>CALDFV010000266.1 GCA_937942145.1 uncultured Opitutaceae bacterium | reverse complement strand
CGATACGCAATGGGAATCTACCAACGGCGAAAATGGAGTATTCTCAATCGTTGCGACTCCCGTTTTAAACGATGATTACTCAATCGAAAGCTATTCTGGTGAATTGACTTTCAGTGAACTGCAAAGCGATTCCTTCAACCTTGCTCCCTTCGATATTGCCTTCAAAGGAGATCTAGAATCAGCCAACGCGTCCCTCGGAAATCTTGTGACCCAGACGATGCCTTGGTTGGTAATTGAAAACTTGGAAACCACGATCGTAGGACTTACCACTGAATCTCCGCAAATCGAAGCCTCCGCCGCAATCGTTTCGAAGGAACTCCCATCTTCCCATCAAAAACCGCCTCTAACGGGCAGGTGGAATCTGCAAGCCAGTCTATCGCACGGGCTAGATACGCAAAAAGCCAGCGTCACCATTACCCCGGAAGGGGAAACCAGAATCGCTAGCCTACCTTTCGCAACTCTCTACGGGACCGCCCTACTCCGAGCCGACCTAGACTATTGGCCCACAGACAACCAAGCGGCTCTGGCCCTGAATTTGACCGCCGCCGACCTCGCAACGGATTTTAATGACTGGGCACTTCAAGGAGCCACGGCTTCCCTTTCTCTCTCAACCGAGCCAGTCGATTTGCTCCTGCTGGGGAAACACATCAACAACACCCCCGCACTGATTGAGTACGCGGCTCACTTGACAAAATACGAATTCAACCTTCAGGGATCCGAACTTAACGGTCCATCGGACCTGGTAGTGCAATGGTTTTCAGCCGGAATCCGTTCATTGGACCGTCTGCCATCATCACCGATACACTCCCGACTCAAGCTCGGAGCCGGCATTGTTCAACTGGGAACCGAAACAGTAAATCAGTTCTCACTAGATTCTGAAATCAAAGGATCCTATAATTTCTTGGAGACTAATACAGGTGCTACGCTCCTTCTCGAAAACGAACCGGTTTCAATCAGTCTGGAACAGTCTTTGGAATCGGGTACTAAAGAATTTGTATCCAAAGGGAAATACGAGATTAAGGGGATCCATCTCGTCAGTTCTGATATTCTCGCTCGTCACCTGCCCGCACTGAAAGATTCATCCGTTTCTGCAAAGATCGTGCTCAATGGCGAGACTCAGGCCAAGGGGAAGTCTTGGGATGCCTCCATGCATATTCAACTGCGGGAAGGAGGGCTCCGATTGCCTTCGCAAGAGCTGACGGTCGATTCCGTTCGGACCGATGTCAATTTTCCCTCACTCCTCAGCTTAACTACTTCTCCTTCCCAAACAATCGCGGCGGATCGGATTACGATCGGGGATATTGAAGCCACTCAAGTTGAATCTGCTTTCATGATCGCTGACGGGTCCCAGCTCTCAGTGGAAAAAGCCGGGTTATCGATCTTTGAGGGCCGAGTCACTCTTGATCCCTTCACAATCTCTATCACAGATCCCAATGCGGACTTACTCATACACTTCAATCGCCTCTCGATCACTCCAGCGATTACGATGCTTGATTTTTTTGATGGATACGTGAGCGGTCGACTAAACGGAACGCTGCCAATCCGCATCGAAGATGGATACCCTATTCTCGGCGAGGGATATCTGGAACTGGATCCTAGTGAGCCTGCTCAGTTCTCCTACAACGCCACCGGTTTCTTCACCGATCAAGGCTCTAATCCGCTCGTGAAGAAAACGCTAGGGGACAAGTTGCTCGAACGCCTGGAACTTGAGCCGAACGCTTTGCTAGAAGATGCTTTGGAAAGCCTTACCCTCCAAAAGCTGCGACTCGATCTGTTCAACAAGAACCTGCCAAATACTCCGATGCGAATACAACTCGCGGGAACCGCTGATACCGGGAACACACAAATTCCGCTAAACATCACTACCAATGTTAACGGAACCGTAGCGGAATTGCTCAATTTCCTCATCCGGCTGGACTCGCTCGGTCTCATCGCCGACCAAAAGCCTAACCAATAGGCCATGCTGGAATCTAACAATCTTTAAACAATAATCCCCTCGCAATCCGAACTCTAAAGCAGCATTCTAAACAAATATTCTGAATACGGTTCTAACGGGAGCCGTCTTACTCAAAAATCATGAAAATCGATACTCGCTCCGTCGCAAAGTTCGCCCTCGCGTCTGCTATTCTCCTTGGCCTTTCCGGCTGTATCAGCATAAAGACGCATAGCTCATTCGAGCCGGTTTACATGACCCTCGATGTCAACCTAAAGGTGCAACTTCAAAAGGAGCTTTCAGACGTGTTTGGCGATATCGACAGTGCATCAACCTCCGTCTCAGATTCCTAATTTTCCAACGTTATCAATAAGATGAAAATACCCAGCTGGAACCTTATCTTTGCCATTGCCGCAGTCGCTTTCGGGCTCGTGCCTCAAAACGCAATGGCCCAAAATGACGAAGTGTCGATCAAGCAACGGATGCTTGAAAGAATCGCAAGCGTCGATGCCTTGAAACTCAGCGGTTCGGTCGGGGAGAACAACAAGGGGTTTCTGGAACAAAGAGCGATGCTCAACCCTACTCAAACAAAAACCATGAATGATGAGAACAGCGACCGCAAGGCTTTGTACACCATTCTCGCAAACCGGCTCGGGCTTTCCGTGGCGGTCGTGGGACAAGGCAGAGCTGATTCGATTCGCGAAAAATCCGCCACAGGCGTCTGGATACAGCAAACTAGCGGACAGTGGTCTAAGAAGTAAGGCCCAAATTCGAGCGCTTCACACCATCGGCGACGGAAAAGGCTAATGCTCTTCCAAGAGTGCTTTCACATCGTCGATAATACGTTTCATATCGACGGTCATCACACCGTTGTAAACGCCTCGAATCCTACCGAGTCTATCGATGAGGAAAACTTTCTCAGTATGGAGAAAGCTCTCTCCCACATTTTCTATTGGGGACCCCTCATCGTCAGCAAAATATGAGTCTCTTGCTAATCTGTATATCAATTCCTTCTCTCCTGTCAAAAGGTGCCAAATATCTCCCGATATTCCGTGCTTAGCTTCGTACTCCTTTAGCAAGGAAACCGAATCGTAATCTGGAGTTACCGAATGGGACAGGATCTTAATCTCCTCACTCCCTTGGAAAGCGGCCTGAACTCGCTTCAAGTTTCCAGTCATGGTCGAGCAAATACCTGGACACGTAGTGAAGAAGAAATTCGCTAGATAGAGCTTTCCCCTAAGCGACTCCCGGCCCACTAACTGGCCATTTTGATCAATAAGTTCAAAGTCGGCGATACGGTGAAATCCTTCCGGTCCTCCTTGATCTTCGCCAAGCCATTTTGGAGTCAGGCTAGGTTCGCTAAAGAAGGGAATCGACGATTGAAGATCGGAATCCTCAGCCAAACTAGAGACCGATCCAACTAAAGACAGGACTACGACCCATGTTTTCAATCCGAAATTGTTACGCATCGCTTAGAACCAATAATCCCGTACCGGCGTCCATTCTTAACGACGTAATTTGCCCGAACCCGTCCATCCGCCTCCCACATTTGCTGGGACCCCACTTCCTCACCGTTTTCATAATGAAACAACGAGTAACGGCTCCCATCCGAATACCACTGTTTACAGCTCCCATGGTAGTTGCCATACGAAAAATTGAATTGAAACCTCAATTTTCCATTCTCAAACCAACCGAGATGCTCTCCTTCTTTTCGGTTTTTGCGGTAGTAGCGCTTTTCTTTTAATTGACCGTTTTCGTACCAGCTAGAGTAAAGCCCTTCACGCTTTCCGTTTTCCCAGAGAGTCTCAGACTGCAAGCTACCCTTGCTATAGTATTCGCGAGTAATTCCAGAATAGGGCGCTCCACCTTGCACCATCAATCCATTGGATCTGTAAAGTTCAGCGACATTCGAACCCACTAAATCAGTATCTTCCGAGTGAATACTCAATAAGGCAAGCACGGAAGCGAAACCCAAGACGACAAGACGTAACATCATCCTAGTTGGTTTGCGTTCCAGGATTGCCAAAATACTCTCCACCATTTAAGTAGGGATCTGTATCCGTAAAGTGGTAGTGGTAGATTCCGTCAGGAAATTCCTCAGTGGCGTGAAAGTGCCCATGATACTCATCCAATTCGGTATTGGTGACAGCCACACCATTCTCAATTGGACCATACACCGGAAAGCCATCGAGAAGTACACCTATAAGCCCATCCTTCCCTTCCAAACCAGTGAGATAGAGCGGCTCGATATGGTAATGATAAACCCCCGTATTTTGCGGGTGTCCATTAAATTGGTCGAAACTGTCGATTTCATTTGTCAATGGCTGGTTATTCGGGCCTGCGTATTGATTGAATAGTGCGACCCCGTTTATAGCGATTCCAATTGAGCCCAAATTGGTGCTGCGCTTGTTCGAGGCTTCTGCCGGATTGAGCGGAATTCTGTAAACAAAACTTTGGGAACCTATTGAATTTGGGTTTAACCGAAAGCTGCCATTCGGGCCATTGTACGCCTCATACCGATCATCTCCTCGAGAAAAGTACGGACTCGGATGGTTGGGTACATTGGAAGATTCGATCACCATAAAATCTCCGTCTACGTACAGAGTCAGTTCCTCCGAAAACAGGTTGTAGGGAGCCGGCAAACTGTTGGCCTTCTCAGAAAGCGTTGTTCGATAAAACTGGGCTTCCGTGGTCAGGGTGACCACAAGCTCTCCTTTCCCAGATCCATCGAGAACTACCAATCCAGCCCCGCCCAATCCCTGCCACAGCTCTAAATCGTTTGAGAATTCCACCGACCAAGTATCATCCTTTTCCCCTTTTATCACAAGACGTGCTACTTGGTCTTCGAGGAGCCTTTCTATGGACAATTCTGCATGCAATCCGCTGAGCCAAATTCCCAATGCACAAAGCCCGAAAACCCTGCGGCACAGACCCAATGGACTGAAAACTCTCAATCTAATCTTCTGACCTTTCTTTTTAAGGAATTTGGCCATGGCAACTCATTCGAAAAAATCGCGGTCCTGGATTCAACTATTTGACGGGCAAAATAAGGAGCCCTCATCGAAAGGCTCCTGAATTCTTGATCGGCTTCAACGAGGAGTTTACTTGGCCGTAATAATGCCCTTCATCAGAGCGTAGTGTCCAGGGAAGGAGCAGATGAATGCGTATTCACCCGGAGCGTCTAGCTTGAATTTGATCGTGTCGGTTTCCCCGGGACCCAGCAACTTCGTGTAAGCCACTACCTGCTCCGCCAGAGGACCGGACTGAGGAACGTATTCCGTCGCAGCAGCCGCGACCGCTCCCGCTCCAAACCCCATGACGTCCGAGCCTGGCTTGAGGATCACCACATTGTGTCCCATCGCCGCCTTGGGCAACGCACCCTTGTTCGTGAAAACAAGCGTTATCTCTTCCCCGGCAGGGACTTCGAACGCTTTGCTATCAAATTGCATCGTGTCATTAGCGGACAACTCTATGGTTGTTCCTGCGAGAGCGACCGAGGACAAGCTGGTCAGCCCAAATAACGACATTAAGGTTACTGCTAATTTTATTTTCATTTGGATTATGATTTACGTTCCAACGGAGCGCGGAACATTGAACACCGCTTCTGATCCTTCAAACAATAAATTGTTCCGAATAAAAACTATCTGCAAGTAATTGACTTCGTTGGATTTAAGATTCGATTCAAAACAGGTTCAACTCCCTATTGAACATTGCCAAAAGGTCCCTGTCCCTGTTAATTTTAAGACTTGCACTACTTGGACCTCGATATTCACGCTACCGTCAATTTCTCATAAGACCAAACCTTTACTAACATGACTGCTAAACTACCGCTGCTCGCATTCGCACTGCTCATAGCCGCCCACAATCCACTCAGAGGAGAAATGATCTACGATATTACCGCCACCGACATCGACAACGAAACCAGGAAACTAGAGGAGTTCGCTGGCAAGGTCTTGCTGATTGTGAATGTCGCTTCTAAATGCGGCTTCACCGGCCAGTACGAAAACCTGGAATCACTGTATCAAAAGTACAAAGACGACGGCCTTGTTATTTTGGGATTTCCCTGCAACCAGTTTGGAGGCCAAGAGCCGGGAACCAATGAAGACATCAAGTCCTTTTGCTCGCTAACCTACGGCGTCACTTTCCCTATGTTTGAGAAAGTTGACGTCAACGGACCCAACCAACACCCCCTCTACTCCTTTCTCACAGGGGAGAGCTCTCCTGTTAAGGGTAGAATTAAGTGGAACTTCAGCAAGTTTCTGGTTGGCCGCGATGGAAAAATTCTTGAACGATTCGGCAGCAT
>CALDFV010000265.1 GCA_937942145.1 uncultured Opitutaceae bacterium | reverse complement strand
GCAAAATCGGCAAATGGCAGCGAGTCTGGGTATCCCCGTCAGTAGGGTTAATTCCTTAACGTTTGCGTACGGATGCGGACTAGCGGCGCTTGCTGGAGCGGCACTTTCCCAGATTGGCAACGTCGGCCCGTCAATGGGTCAGGCCTATATTGTAGATAGTTTTATGGTAGTGGTTGTGGGTGGTGTTGGAAATCTGCTGGGTGCAGGTATATCAGCTATGGGGATCGGTACCATAGACCAGTTTATGCAACCTTTGCTGGGACCAGTGATGGGCAAGATCGTGGTATTTTTCGCGATCATTCTATTCCTGCAACAAAAGCCTGGAGGGCTCTTCCCCTCCAAATCCCGCAGCATGGAGGACTAGTCTCTGAAGTGGCTATGAATATCTTTGATAGTAAACTAGAATTTCGAGGCTTTATTGGAGCAGTAATTGTATTGATTCTAGTGATACCACTACTCAATGCGTTTGGCTCTGAAGGTTCCTTGTTTCACGTTTCCGCATTCGAGCTTTCACTTTGGGGGAAATATATCACCTATGCGGTTTTGGCCATGAGTCTCAATATTCTCTGGGGATACACGGGGTTACTCTGCCTATGCCAAAGTCTTTTCTTTGCGTTGGGCGCGTATGCGTTCGGAATGTATCTTATGCTCCATGTCGGTGTTGATAGTGTCTATAACACGTCGCTCCCTGACTTTATGGACTTTCAGGGGTACACGGAGCTGCCTTTCTATTGGGCACCCTTTGAAAGTATTTCCTTTACGGTCGTCGCAGTTTTTTTGATTCCAGGGTTTGTCGCATTTATTTTTGGTTACCTAGCCTTTAGCTCACGGATAAAGGGAGTCTATTTTTCTATACTCACACAGGCACTAACCTACGCTCTGATGTTGCTCTTCTTTAAGAACAATCTCGAGCTGTTTGGACGCTCTTTCATTCTTTTTGGCGGTAATAATGGACTGACTGACTTCAAGGAAATCATGGGTGCGGATGTTAACGCTGCAAGTACTCAGCGATGGCTGTTTATCTCGAGCTCGTTGCTGATGCTTGGAGTCTACCTGCTCATCGCCTGGCTGATCACAACCAAGTTTGGCAAAATTCAACAGGCCATACGGGACAGTGAAAATCGCGTTCGGTTTTCTGGATATTCGACTACTTCCTACAAAATGCTGATCTTCGTTGGATCGGCTATGATCGCGGGATTAGCTGGAGCTTTGTATGTACCACAAGTTGGGGGAATCAATGCGAACGAAATGACTCCAGCGAAATCGTTGGACGTTGTTGTTTGGGTTGCCTTAGGTGGACGAGGAACGAAATTTGGGCCGATTCTTGGAGCGATTGTTGTGAGTATCATAAAAAGCTATACGACTAGGGCTTATCCGGATAGTTGGTTGATTATTCTTGGGCTCATTTTTGTTCTAGTAGTTTTGTTCATGCCAAATGGATTGGTTGGCCTGCCAAAGCAGCTCAAACCGTGGATTGACCGGATCAAAAACAGAGGCTCGAAAGTTGTCGAAGCTACAAGCCCTTCTGCTCCCTAATGATAAGGATACCAGATAAGAAGCACACACCTCTTGTCCTATCGGTTGATGGTGTTACGAAATCATTTGATGGCTTCAAGGCGATCAATGACCTCAATTTCTATTTGAGTGAAGGTGAACTTCGTACGGTAATTGGCCCCAACGGGGCTGGTAAAAGCACTTTCATGGATCTGATAACGGCTCGAACCAAACCTGATGCGGGCAGGATCGTGTACCATAAGGAAAATGGCGAAGATGTTGATTTAACACGGGTGCGCGAACACGATGTGAGTCAGCTAGGCATTGGCCGAAAATTCCAAAATCCGACAGTCTATCGTTCACATACCGTTTATGACAATCTGAAGCTGTCTTTAAGCGGGAAGCGTACTTTGTTGAGTTCTCTTTTTTATCGAGAATCGAATTCTGATCGAGAAAAGATCCATGAGGTATTGAATACTGTAAGGCTAAGTGAGTTTAAAGACAGTCTCGCGGGAGCTCTTTCCCACGGACAAAAACAGTGGTTGGAAATTGGAATGCTGTTGGCTCAGGACCCTAAGATTATGCTGGTGGACGAACCAGCGGCTGGCATGAGCGATGAAGAAACCGACAGGACTGGGGAGCTATTGCTGAGTTTAGAAGGAAAACACAGTTTGATCGTCATCGAGCATGATATGGAATTCGTTAGGCAAATTGCCCGACGAGTGACGGTCTTGCACCAAGGGCATGTGCTGAAAGAAGGAGAGTTCTCTTTTGTTAAGAGCGACCCAGAAGTGATTGAAGTCTATTTGGGTAGGCAAACACGAAACCACTAGTGTAAGCACCATGGATACGTTTGAAGATACTAGCTCGAAACAAAATTTGGAAGTAGAAGCTCCTCCACTCCTCACCATAGAAAAGTTTTCAGCGGGCTATGACGAGTCGCTCGTCCTCAAAGACGTTAGCTTGAATGTACCGCAGAAAAAGGTGGTTTCGCTTCTGGGTAGAAACGGGGTTGGCAAGACAACTCTGCTCAATTCGATATTGGGGCACGTAAAGTCAAGTGGCGGTTCGATGAGCTTTGAGGGTCGTTGTATTGACTCTTTGTCACCTGACCAGAGAGCAAGACTGGGGATTGGATACGTTCCGCAGGGGAGGGAGATTTTCCCCAGTTTAACTGTTTGGGAAAATCTGAACGTAAGTGTGCGAGTGTCTTCGCTTAGTAAAGATGAAGCGAATTCGCTATTGGAAGAAGTTTACGACCTTTTTCCTGTCCTCAAAGAGATGCTAAAACGGAAAGGTGGAGTGCTCAGCAGCAGCAACTGGCGATCGGGCGGGCACTCCTACTAAAGCCAAAGCTGTTAATTTTGGATGAACCGACGGAAGGTATTCAACCTTCCATTATAGACCAAATTGAAGACGCGATATACTCCATTAAGCGAAAAGGAGAGATGAGTGTGATACTTGTCGAGCAGTACTTGGATTTTGCGAAGAATGCGAGTGATGCGTTTTGTATCCTAGAACGTGGGTACGTAGTGCAAGAGGGTCCAATCGGGAATTTGAGCGACGAATTGATCGAGCGCTATTTGACGGTGTAGATTCGTATTCAATCTTAGTCGGTATCGCATAGTTCGATTGGCTTATTTTTGGTGGTTCGCAGGAGCACCGATATGTCGAGGCGATATTTCCTTTCGATCTTTTACGGGCAGTCTCAATCGCGGGATGAACCCGCTTCTGCATTCACTTATTAGATGCTCTATTAGTCGGTTTGCCTGATAAGGCATGCCTGAGGAAGTAGTTGTATAGGTACTCAATAACCCCCGGTATTATGGAGGTTTCAGGATTTGCAGGTCTGCAATTGTAGTGGCAAGGCCTGTCCCGAGAGGGTGTATTGGAAAGAGCTGAGACAACCTTGTTGTAAACCGTAATTGGAAATTCGAGGACGGGCCCACAAAAAAGCCTCTGTCGCAATGGGACAGAGGCTAATTTAGAAATGAATACCGTATTTAAAACTAGAAAGTGAAGATGGTTTCGAACGCGAATGAAGTTACATCGCCTTCTGCGCCATAGTCAGCCTGGCTTACTTCAAAGAGCATTCCTAGATTGTCGGTTACCGACCATCCTGGGCTCAAAGTGAACTTAGTCACAGTTTCGCCATCTGTCCAATCCTGCTCGTCTTCACTGACACGAGCGGTGATGCCGAGATTATCTGTGATACCCATGTTCGCCATTAAGAGCCATTGGCTTCCGGTCATACCTCCGCCGAAATCAAAGTCGTTAAATTCAACCGCATAGGTCATATTTCCGATCTCGTAGGAGCTCCAGAAGTTGATTACGTCTGAGTCCATGGTTGAGTTCGCACCCTTATCTTTACCGAATCCAAGAAAGAGAGTCAGACCCTCCGCTGGAGTAAGGACAATCTTGGCCTCTGCACCATATTGGCTGTCGCCAATGGATCCATCTGGGCCGTAAAGCGAATCCAATAGAGCTAGACCGAATTGGACGAAATCGTCACCGTAATTGTAACGAATGCCGTTGTGGTGTCCAGGGATCGATCCGTTGAGGTCGTAAGCGAATGAGTACTGGTAAAGGCCAGTGGGCTCAAAGGTTTCCCAACCAAGATAACTCAGGAATTTACCAGCGTCGATGCTGCTACCATCACCTAGGTCGTAGTTGATGAAAGCTGCTTCGAGATCGAAGTCGCCCGTGTCGTTTTCTCCGACGTAGTTTAAGTCAACTTGTCCGGTAATCTCGTCGAAACTGAAGAGAAAGTCGATTTCGGCCTGATCGAGGTTGAAAGAAGAGCTGTCGGATCCGCCTGGTTCGTCATCAGTGTCAGTGACTGACATGTCGAGGAAGCCGGTAATCGATAGATTCTCATTGATCTCGATCTGTGCTTGCAATGCAGGAGCTGCAAGAAGGATTCCTGCTAGCGATAATTTAAGTAGCTTGTTCATTTTAGTACTTATGAGTTTTTACGTTTGTTAGATAGAGTGACTTTTCAGGAAGCGATACATTGCTTTCCGAAATTCATCCACCTTCTAGCAGGTTGGTTGCCAAACTCATGAAATTTAGCGATTTGCTTATTTTGATACGCTCTTTGGAGAGATTGGGATCAATTTTAGGCACTGCTGGGCTATTAGCACAAAAATGCTAGGATTGGCATTTAGTAGGGGTCATGGCTAGAGGGAGATCAGAAATCCAGAATACGAAAAAGCCCCTTCGCTTCGCGAAGGGGCTTTGTAAATCTGGTGGTCTTCAATTCGCCTAGAAGGCGATAGAGCTAGAAGGTGAAGATCGTTTCGAAAGCAATTGTCGTGTTGGTGCCTTCAGTTCCGAGATCGGTCTGGCTCAACTCAACAAGCATTCCAAGATTGTCATTCACAGACCAGCCGGGGCTAATCGTGAACTTGGTAGCGGTGTCCCCGCCAGCCCAGTCTTGCTGGTCTTCACTTACACGAGCGGTGATCCCGAAATTGTCGGTGATTCCCATATTCGCCATCAATAGCCATTGGCTTCCGGTTATATTGGCACCCATGTCGTAGTCGTTGAACTCCAGAGCGTAGGTCATGTTACCGATTTCGTAGGAAGTCCAGAAATTGATAAGGTCCTTATCTTCAATTGCATCTGCACCCTTGTCCTTGGCGAATCCCAAGTAGACGGTAAGGCCATCAGCTGGAAAAATAACAATCTTTGCTTCCGCTCCGTATTCGCTATCTCCGATTGAACCATCAGGTCCGTAGACGGAGTCAACGACTGAAAGACCGAAATTCACAAAATCGTCTCCGTAGTTGAAACGCACTCCGTTATGGAACAAGGGAATGCTGTTCGGAGCTAGATCGTAAGCGTATGAGTACTGGTATAGCCCAGTGGGCTCCACGGTTTCCCAGCCATGGTAGCTGTTGAACTTACCCGCTTCGATATTGGCTCCGTCTCCAAGATTGTAGGTTATGAACGCCTGCTCGAGATCGAATTCCTCGGTGCTGTTGTTACCGAGATAATTCAGGTCGATCTGAGCGGTGATTTCGTCGAAATCGATCAGGAAGTCGATCTCTGCTTGGTCGAGATTGAACGATGAGCTGTCTTCTCCAGTTTCACTGTTCACGTCCACTGCGGACATGTCCAAGAAACCTGTGACTGACAGGTTATCACTCAGTTCGATCTGCGCGTGTAGAGCAGGAGCTGCTAGCAGTAGACCTGCGAGCGTAGTTTTCAGTAGTTTGTTCATTGTAGTACTTATGAGTTAGTTATAGGATTTTTTGTGAACAGCAGATTCTGCGAGACTGCTAATAACCAGAGCCGCAGAATTTCTGTGAGGAAAAACGTTTCCTTACAGAATAGAGGGTTTTTAAATTTTTTGTCGTTAGATTACGCCTGGCCCAAAACGTGCAGGAACTGAGGCTACAGGACGCGTGAAAGTGATACGAAATAGTTCAAACTGCTGCAGATTGAGCAAGAAGAAAACGGCTAAAACACACTAAACTAGGGGTTTCCGTTAGGTAACTTTGGCGAATCAGGCCATATGAAATGTAAAATTTCTTATCTTTGACGAGATTGGCAAGATTCCGCGTGGGATTGATTTCTAGAGGCCTTCCTCTAGAAATCATTGAATCTGGGCGTGTGCTTAGATCTGTTCAGCCGGGTTGGGGGAATCAGCAGATGGTTGATCTTCGCTTTCCTCATCATCGTCTTCAACTTCGACGATCCGCGCTACTCCGAGAAGGAGGTCTCCTTTGTTTAAATTGATGCAACGGACGCCCTTGGTCGCTCGGCCAATCACGCTGATTCCAGACACCTTCGTCCTGACAGCCTGACCATTTTTCGTGAGCATCATCATTTCGTCCGACTCGAACACCGTCAACGCTCCGGAAACGCCTGAAGTTCGGGCTGCAATGACTCCACTCCCTCCGCGCTTTTGAGTCGGATACTCTTCGAACTTCGTCCGCTTCCCCTGTCCACTTAGGCCGCAGATGAGGAGAGTCCCTTCGTTGTTGACGACCTCCATCGCTTTGGCTTCGTCGCCCTCTTTCAAGCGTATTCCACGGACCCCGCGAGTGGCGCGGCCCTGGTCGCGCAAGTCGGTCTCCGGAAATCGGATTGCTTGGCCTTTCAGGGTTATGATGACCAGATCGTCCTCACCACTTGTTAGCTTGGCCGAAATAAGGTCATCCCCTTCATCAATATTGATTCCGATGATCCCTCCGCGGCGGAAATTTTTGTAGTCGATCAGATTGGTTTTTTTAACGACCCCATTCTTGGTACACATTACCAAGTGATGCGTATCCACTATTTCCTTAAGGCAAATCATAGCGGCGATTTTTTCCCCTTCCTGCAATTGGAAAACTCGTGCGATGGAGCGACCTTTGGAGGTTCGGGAGCCTTCGGGAATCTCGTATACCTTTTCCACGTACACGCGACCATTGTTCATGACGAAGAAAATGAAGTCATGCGTATTGGCGGTGAATATGTGCTCGATGAAATCCTCGTCATAAGTATTGCCGCCTTGAACGCCTTTCCCGCCTCGCTTCTGGGTGCGGTATTCACTATCGCTAGTACGTTTGATGAATCCTTTGTGGGAAACGGTGATGAAGCAGCCTTCGCGAGGGGTCATGTCCGCTTTTGAAATGTCGCCCTCGTAGGGAACGATTTCACAGCGCCGAGGGGACCCGTACTTCTCCTTCTGTTCAAGCAGTTCGGTTTTGATGATTTCGAGCAACTTCTGTTCGCTTTCCAGAATGCTTCGCAGCTCTTCTATCAGCTTGATGAGCGCTGCGTATTCCTCTTCGATCTTGCCTCGCTCCATACCGGTGAGCTGATAGAGCCGAAGGTCGAGAATCGCAGCAACCTGTCGATCGGAAAGAGGATACTTCCCTTGCAGCCTCTCTTTCGCTTCATCGCGATTGGCGGAAGATCGAATGATCTTTATGAAGTCGTCTAGGTTATCGAGAGCTATTTTGTATCCCTCGAGGATATGGGCCCTGTCTTCCGCTTTTTTGAGTCGAAATGCGGTACGGCGGTAGATGACATCGCGGCGATGATCAATGTAGCAATTGATCAGTTCCTTGATGTTCATCTGCTTGGGACGACGATTGTCCAAGGCAAGGAGATTGACGCCGAAGCTGCTTTCAAGCGCTGTTTTCTTGAACAGCTTTGACATGATGACTTCAGGGAATTCGCCCCGTTTCAGTTCGATGACAATACGAGTGTTTTCGTCCGATTCGTCTCGGAGATCACTGATCCCCTCAATGTCCTTTGAGGACACGAGATCTGCGATTTTCGTTACAAGGACTGCGCGATTAACATTGTAGGGGATTTTGGTGATGACGAGTCGATCGCGATCATTGTCCATCTCCTCTTTTCGCATTATGCCGCGCATGCGAACAATGCCTCGGCCCGTGCGCATGTACTCGTCGATGCCTTTGCGGCCAACGATTTGGCCCCCAGTTGGAAAGTCTGGACCTTGGATGTATGTAGCGAGCTCGTCGATTTCGATGTTTGGATTATCGATCTGAGCGCAGATCCCGTCGATAAGCTCGTCGAGATTGTGGGGTGGAATATTGGTCGCCATCCCCACTGCGATCCCCGTTGAACCGTTCATGAGAAGATTCGGTAGTCCCGCAGGAAGCACATCAGGTTCAGTGGTGCTTTCCTTGTAGTTAGCGACAAAGTTGACTGTGTCTTCGTCGATGTACCGAAGAAGGTCCTCTGCAATATTGGTTAGCCGACATTCGGTATATCGATAAGCCGCGGCAGAGTCGCCATCAACAGATCCAAAGTTGCCTTGGGGATCGATGAGAGGATATCGCATAACCCACTTTTGAGCCATACGAACGAGAGTGTCATAGACGGAGGAATCGCCATGAGGATGATAGTTCTTGAGTACTTCACCAACAACGCCGGCACATTTGTCGAATGACCGGTTGTGGAGCAGGCCTTCGCGAAACATTGCGTAAAGAATGCGTCGCTGTACAGGTTTGAGCCCATCCCGGGCGTCGGGCAGAGCTCGACTGACTATGACCGACATCGAATAATCGATGTAAGCCGTCGACATGATGTCTGTGATGCTGGCTGGAGAAATGCGTTCGGATGCTGGGTCCATGCGTATCTAATTCTTGATTACGTAAATTGAAAGGTACTAGACGTCCAGGTAAGAGACGTTTAGAGCATTGTCTTCGATGAATGCCCTTCGGGGCGCGACTTCTTCACCCATAAGGATCGTAAACATTTCATCCGCCTTGGCGGCGTCGTTGATATTCACTTTTAATAGTTGTCGCTTTTCTGGGTCCATCGTGGTTTCGAAAAGCTGCTTGGGGTTCATTTCACCTAGACCTTTATATCGTTGAATGGACAGGCCTTTTCGTCCCAGTAGTCGAATCTGATTGAGAATATCCATATTCGAGGAAATTTCGATCGTGTTCTCGTTTTTCTGCCCTTCGTTTTCCAGTATCGCATAGATCGGAGTTTCCGATGGCTGGAAATGGGTTAGGTCGAGCCCGATATCCTCGATCTCTCGCATCAATTTGGACATTTCATTCGCCTCGAAAATCTCGAATAACGAGATGCGCTTGGAGGTGCCCGCCTCGTCGTTCTGTATGGTAATAGTCGCGTTTTCGCTATCAAGCTCTTCGGAGCCGATTCCCGCGTTTTGCACAAATGTGGCACGGTCAGCCTCGGTGGTCAGGAAAGTGTAGAACTCCTCGTTTCCTTCGCGTACTCGTGCGAGATAGCGCGGCAGCGTGTGCTCTTCTTTTGAATACTGCTCCAGATACTCGCTGAGCGAAGCGCCGTGTCTGGATACTGCACCGCCAATTCGCTCGAGCTGAGCAAAGATTTCAACGATCTGGTCAATTTGAGAAGGATTGAAGATGTGTCCGTCGTCTAAACGGGTCATCTTTACGTCCTCAGTGCCAAGTTCCAGGAGGATTCGGTTGAGCTGCTCGTCGTTGTCAATGTACTGCTCGCGTCGCTTCCGCTTGATTTTGTACAGCGGAGGCTGGGCGATGTAGACGTATCCCGTTTCGATGAGTTCTTTCA
>CALDFV010000264.1 GCA_937942145.1 uncultured Opitutaceae bacterium | reverse complement strand
GGGGGGTGATTTTCGCACTGGGATTGGCGGTGAGCATGATTGGGTTGGGTGCAGCCGAAGCGGAGAAAAGCGAGACGCGCCCCAATGTCATACTGATTTTTGCCGACGATTTGGGTCCCGGTCTGCTGGGTTGCTATGGACAGGAGCTGATTAAGACGCCGCATATCGACCAGCTGGCTCAGCAGGGGATCAAATTTAACAACTATTACGGTGGTGTCTTTTGCGCCCCAGCGAGATGGACTTTGCTCACCGGCCTTCACGATGGGCGCATGGGCGGGTGGAAGCACAACCAGGCAGGTTTGCCGCTTCTCCGCGACCGGGGAGACATCACAGAAGCGGAATATCAGAATCGATTTGCGGAACATAAAGGGAACTCGCATCCCATTCATCCGAACGAGCTATTCTTGGCCCAGATCGCGCAGCAAGCAGGTTACGCAACGGCCCAATTCGGCAAACTGGATCGTGGCTTTTTAACCTGGGCGGAACGCGTGGAGCGGATGGGTTGGGATTTCCATGAAGGCTACTACGACCATCAGCGGGCTCATGGGTTTTACCCTCCCTATCTTTGGCGCAATGGGGAGCGTTTCGAGCTGGAGGGGAACCACGATCCGAATTGTGGGAAAATGAGCGAAAAAGGGGACGAGCCCGTTGGTTCCGGTGGTCAAACCTATTCGCAGAATGTATTTATAGAGGGGATACTTGCCTACTTGAGGAGGCATGCTACCTCCACGCATTCTGGACAGAAGGAGAAACCGTTCTTTCTCTATCACTCTACCCAGCTTCCCCACGGACCAGTCGCCATACCAGAACTGCATCCTGATTTTGCTGATCTTCCCGATCTCTCCTTGGCTGAAAAGAAATACGCCTCGATGGTCAAGATGCTCGATGACCACGTGGGGTTGATTATGTCCGAGCTCAAAAATCTAGGGATAGATGATAACACGATTGTATTTTTCACGTCGGACAATGGGCACGAGCTCTATTACGGACCTAAACCGAGCTATCATTCTCAGACTCTGCCGACCGGAGAAAAGGCCAATTTGACCGACAGAAAGTGGCGAACCTCGGAGGCTGGCGATGTCTTCGATGGCGCCGGGGGTCGGGCTGGTTTGAAGCGTAGCGGCTATCAAGGAGGTATGCAGTGTCCGATGATCGTTCGCTGGCCGGGCCGCATCGCGCCCGGTACTCAAACGAATCACTTGAGCGCCCACTACGACTTCATGGCGACCTTGTCGGAGCTGGTGGGAATTGGATCTCCTGCGGGAAAGGACAGTATATCCTACCTGCCTACTTTGATTGGGGAGACCCAGGAGGCTGAGCACGACTATATTGTCGTCAACAACCTGTTCGACCGGATGGGGAGTAGTGCTCTGATCGCCCAGGACGGGTGGAAACTCATAGAGATCGATCGAAAGAAAAACCATTTCCAGCTCTATAACATCCATGACGACAACGAAGAGCGGATCGAGCTTTCCTCTCAGTATCCAGAAATCGCTTCTCGTTTGAAAGCAGCTCTCTACCGGGAGCTAGATTCGGCTCGTCCCGATTTGTGATCAGATTCTCACAGAAGCAGTGTCTTCCATTTCGAATTGCCGCCTCGGAAGTAGCTTAATTTAGGCGAATGTCCGAACAACCTGTTGGGAGCCTCCACTTGGATGCGGTATGGACATGAGGCTTCGCACGACGAAGCCCAGTCAAGATTGTGTGTTCGACAAGAGGTTTTCTCGCGGCTGTGTCGACTATTTGTTTTGAAATGGCCTACTCAATGAGCTAAGGGATTGGAATGTTAAAGTTTGGGATTTTAGTATTGATCTGCCTATTGGCGGTTAACGCGAAGGCGGAACAGCGCAACTTCGTGTTTTTCCTCGTGGATGATCTCGGTTTTGGAGACTTGGGGTACAATGGCAGTGAGTTTTATGAAACGCCGCACATTGACGCCTTAGCCGCTTCTGGGATGCGCTTTGATAATGGATACGCGGCCTGCCAGGTATGCAGTCCTTCTCGAGCCAGTATTATGACAGGCAAGGCCCCGCCCCGACATGGCATTACCGATTGGATTGGCGCAAAAACGGGGATGGATTGGCAACGGGATGACCTCGTACTGCCGGCGGAGTATGTCTGGAACCTTCCTCATGAGGACATTACCGTTGCTGAGGCCCTCCGGGATGGGGGCTACACGACGTTTTATGCCGGGAAGTGGCATATCGGTACCAAGGGATCGTGGCCGGAGGATCACGGCTTCATGATCAATAAAGGAGGCTGGGACAAAGGCTCCCCAATGGGTGGCTATTTCGCTCCATGGGACAATCCGAGATTGGAAAGTGGCCCTGATGGAGAGCTCCTCACGCTGCGTTTGGCCAATGAGACCGCATCATTTATTGAGTCGAGTAAGGACCAGCCGTTTTTAGCCTATCTCTCGTTCTATACTGTCCACGGACCGATCCAGACGACGGAAGCGCTCCGCAACAAGTACGCCGAAAAGGCGGAAAAAATGGGCCTTACCGAAAACGATACTCGCTTTAAATTCGATCGTCGGCTTCCCGTGCGTCAGGTACAGGACAATCCGATTTATGCGGGGATGATGGAATCGCTAGATACCGCGGTGGGCATTGTGATGGCAAAGCTGAAGGAGACAGGGCTTGATAAGAATACGGTCGTCATCTTTACCTCAGATAATGGGGGGGTCACCACGGGTGATGCTTATTCAACTAGCCTATTGCCCTTGCGCGGGGGCAAAGGAAGGCAGTGGGAAGGGGGCATACGCGAACCGTACATTATTCATGTTCCGGGTCTGACAAAGCCGGGCACCTCCTCCGATGCGCTTGCCATTGGGATGGACTTCTATCCCACCATGTTGGAGCTAGCCGGTTTGCCGCTCAGGCCCGAGCAGCACGTGGATGGGGTGAGCTTGGTTCCGGTGTTGAGCGGAAAGAACATTCCCGAGCGGGATCTCTATTGGCATTATCCGCATTACGGAAACCAGGGAGGGGAGCCGTCATCGATCATTCGTTCGAAAGAGTGGAAGCTAATCTACTATCATGAAGATGGCCGGGTTGAGTTGTATAATCTCATAAATGATATAGGCGAGCTCAATGATGTCGCCGCCGCGTATCCAGAAAAAGTCAACGAAATGCAAAAACGACTCAATCACTGGTTGGCGGATACGGGAGCGAGATTTCCCGCCCGTGATCCTCGTTACAGTCAGGAGCGGTTCGACCAGAAGATCGAGACCACCCGAACAGCAAAGATGGAGGCGCTCGAACAGCAGCACGCCGAGTTCCTCGATCCTGAATGGGAGCCTGCAGGCAATGCTCGCTGGTGGGGCAGCGCAAAGGATTAGTGCTCGGTCTAACCTGTACTTTGGCTGGATGTTGAAGACCAATATATTT
>CALDFV010000263.1 GCA_937942145.1 uncultured Opitutaceae bacterium | reverse complement strand
CGCAGCACATGGGTCTCGAAATAATGAGGCAGAGATCTCCAAACATCTTCTTCACCTCGACATCCTTCCGATCCGAAAAGGTAGAACGCAAACGCCTTTCTAGCGCTTGGTCAAAGGCCATAACCCGCTAATACAGTTCCTGAGCAAATAAAGAGCAACCGCGAATTAACCAACTGCGTATTGGAAGTTACAATCACAATTTAGAGGAGGTAACATGATAATCTATACTATAATTACAATAACAGGATCCGCCTTTATGGCATTCATAGAAGAGACAAGATTCAACGCCAAGTTTTAGGGAAGCATTGGGGGAAGAAACACAGGCTTCGGCACATCATGTGCCGGAGCTTTTCCTCTTTATATGAATACACGAAGTCTCAATGCAGGAGCGGCTATACGCCACGATTTGAAAATCGTGCATCGCGGTGTAAAACCGCTCCTACCTATTGAAATGCCCTTACGCCAACTGATCGCCAATCGGCAGGCGGCGTATGCGTTTGCCTGTCGCGGCATAGATCGCATTGCAGAGTGCCGGAGCAATAGGCGGAACGCCGGGTTCGCCCACTCCTCCTAGTTCTACTTTCTTTTCCGGATCAACGAGATGGACGGATATCGACCTTGGCGCCAACGAGATCCGCGGAACCTGATAATCATGAAAATTGCTCTGCTTCGCGCTTCCGTTTTCGAAACTGACTTCTCCCGTAGTCGCCAAACCGATACCCATTACGCAGGAACCTTCCATCTGGGACCGTATGCGATCAGGGTTAATCCGAGGGCCGCAGTCGATCGCCATGGTCGCTTTATGCACGATTAGATTACCGTCCTTCTCCACTTCGACCTCCAGCACGGCGGCGACATAGGAAACAAAACTGTAGTGAACGGCAAAGCCCATACCTTTACCTTTTGGAAGGCGCTTCCCCCAACCGGCTTCCTTCGTCGCAACATTAAGTACATTTCTCAGACGCCCCGTATCTACCGGGTATTTTTTCGGATCTTCACCATGGTTCCATCCGTCTTTCAACTCGTCCGGATTAATTTCACGATCATCGCCTAACAGATCCAGATAAAACCGGAGAGGGTCCCTACCGGCCTCTTCCGCGAGTTCCGCAATAAAACTCTGAACCGCAAATCCATGAGGTATATTAGAAACCGACCGAAACCAGCCAATTCGGGCATGGGCGGCAATCTCCGGATTCTCGATACGAACATTGGGTATCGCGAATGGGATATTACTATGACCCATGTTGGTTTCGAATGCTTGCTGGTGCTTAGGATCCGGACCAAATAGGGACGCTATGGTTGGCGCCACGGATCGATGAAGCCAGCCGCTCACTTTGCCTCTCCGATCCAAACTGGCTTCCAAATGCTCTCCTGATACCGTATGAAAATAGTCATGACGAATATCATCCTCGCGCGTCCATTGCACCCTAGCCGCTCGTCCCGGAAAGGCTTTCGCGATTTCAACCGCCTCATTGATAAAGTCTGCCTTGGACTTCCTCCCGAATCCTCCGCCAAGTAGCGTTACATTGATACGCGTCTTTTCGAGAGGCAGCCCCGCGCGCTCAGCAGCTTCGGTTCTTGCCGCTTGCGGTGCCTGCGTTGGCGCCCAAATTTCCAGGAAGTTGTTTCTCAATAGAGCGGTCGATACAGGCGGCTCCATCGGAGCGTGAGCGATATGCGGCAGGTAGTAAGTCGCTGCATGGGTCTTTTTCGCTTTGGAGAAGGCCGCTTCGACATCACCCACCGACCGGACTAGTTTTCCTGGCTTGGTGGAAGCTTCTTCCAAACTCTGGCGATAGGCCTCGGATTCATACGAATCGTGGGGGCTTGAGGTCCACTCCACCTTAAGAGCCTCCCTTCCCTTAATAGCGGCCCACGTATTCTCTGCCACCACGGCAATACCGCCAATTGGCTTGAACCCAGAAGGAACGTCGGCTCCTTCAATCGGCATCACCTTCAGCACTCCTTTGACCTTGAGTGCCTCAGAGTCGTCAAATGACTCAACCGTGCTTCCCAAAACGGGAGGACGCGCAACTACGGCATAGACCATCCCTGCGGACCGGATATCACCTCCATAAATGGCCGTTCCGGAAACCATGCTCGCTGCATCTGCGCTATGCGTATGCTCTTTGCCAATATAGCGATAGGTTCTAGGGCTTTTATACCGAATCGAAATGGGGTCTGGAGCTTCAAACGAGGCAATCACTCCTACCAACTCGGCAAAGTCAGCCTTCCGTCGGCTCAGAGCGTGGATGACGCTGTGCTTCGAAGCTCTGACTTCCCGAATGGGAACGCCCCAACCGGCAGCAGCCGCCGCTTCTATGATCGCCCTGACCGTGGCGCCGCACTGGCGCATCGGTTCATACCAGTGGCGCATACTGCGCGATCCATCCGTATTTTGGTTTCCATATTTTGCCTCGTCTCCGACGGCCTGTACGACGCGGCAGCGTTCCCAGTCCGCTTCCATTTCCTCCGCTACGACCAATGCTAAACTCGATCGGATCCCTTGCCCCATCTCAGATCGCGTGACGGTAATATCTATCGTTCCATCGTGATTAATCGCCACAAAGAGCTTAGCGTCGCTTTTTGTCCCTCCGGGCATTCCCTCACCACCGTACTTTTTGGCTGGTTTTTCCTGGGCCCACGTCCAATTCGCCGTAAACAGCAAGGCTCCCGTTGCGCCGACACTCTTTATGAAGCCACGTCGGTCAATTCCATGATTCACGAACGAAAAGTCGCTAAACATCGGACTCATTTGGCACCTCCTTTCAGGCTCTCGGATGCGGTATGTATCGCAGTCTTTATTCGATTGTAGGTACCACACCGACATATGTTTCCGGCCATCGATGTCTCAATCTCTTCTTCATTGGGAGAAGGATTACGGGTTAGCAGCGCCGTCGCGCTCATCACTTGACCACACTGGCAGTACCCGCACTGCGGCACTCCCACCTTAACCCAGGCTTCCTGCACCGCCTTTCCCACCTTTTCTTTCCCTAGGGCTTCTATAGTCGTTATCTTCTTCCCCGCTGCAGCGCTGATCGGCGTCACACAGGATCGAATGGGCGCTCCATCCATGTGCATCGTGCATGCGCCGCATAAACCCATACCACAGCCAAATTTCGTTCCCGTAAATCCGAGCACATCTCGAATCGCCCAAAGCAAGGGCATGTCGTCAGGGGCATCGACCTCGCGGTCTTGTCCGTTAAGATGGATTGTTGTCATGATGAAGCTTCTATTCTGAGGTTAATCGGCATGGGGTATCGCATATGCGAATACAGGGGATTCTTAATATGTCTAATAAGCGCTGCTAAAACCGCAACCTCAAACCGGTCAAATCGTGAATTAGAATTGCGGAGAGACTAGTTTGAGGTCGATAACCGCCATCAACACTATGGAACCAGAAGAAAGAAAGCGGAAAATTCGAAAATCAGTCGTAGCTTCCGTCACTACTGCGTCCGTGCTCGCATTGCTGACGTTTTTCGTCATGCCCGATATGAGACCCGCCTTTTACGGGCTAATTTGGTTCGGTACCTTTTTTGTCTGGTGGATATGGACCATGATGGCGACGCATTATTAGGCGAACAACGCAATAATAGAGCCTCTCAGAGCTCGATTGATACCGAAGAAGACGCCTTTCGGGCCTTCTCTCTCGCTTCTTCAATATCCGCGCCAAGGGCGAGGGCTACTCCCATGCGGCGCTTACCCGCAACCTTGGGCTTACCAAAGAGCCGTAATTGCGTATCCGGCGCACTCAAGGCCTCATTGAGATTACCAAAAGAAACTTTGTCAGAGTTTCCCTCAACCAGTATGACTGCCGACGCGCTCGGTCCGAACTGCCGGATAGACGGTATTGGCAAACCGAGAATCGCTCTTGCATGCAAGGAGAACTGGGGAAGGTCCTGGGATATCATTGTCACCATACCAGTATCATGCGGACGCGGTGACACTTCACTGAAATACACCAAATCGCCCTTCACGAAGAGCTCAACGCCAAAGAGGCCAAAACCACCGAGACTACCTGTAACCGCTCCCGCAATTCGTTTTGCGTTCTCCAACGCGGCATCGCTCATGGGTTGTGGCTGCCAAGATTCACGATAGTCACCATCGACCTGAATATGCCCAATTGGATCGCAAAAGCTCGTCCCATCGACATGCCTCACCGTCAAAAGTGTAATCTCATAGTCAAAGTCCACAAAGCCTTCTATGATAACTTTCCCCTTTCCCGCACGGCCCCCTTCTTGGGCATAATTCCAGGAAGTTTCCCTGTCGGCATCCGACTTGACCACACTCTGTCCCTTTCCTGAGGAACTCATGATAGGCTTGATCACACAGGGCATTCCAATTTCAGAAATCGCCTCGCAATAATCTTCGTACGTATCCGCAAAACGGTACGGCGACGTTGCGAGTCCCAATTCCTCCGCAGCCAACCGGCGAATGCCTTCTCGGTTCATGGTCAACTGAGTCGCGCGGGCAGTCGGGATAATCGTCGCCACTCCTTCCGCTTCCAGTTCCGCAAGGGTATCGGTAGCGATCGCCTCTACCTCCGGGATCACGAGATCGGGCTTCTCCTGCTCGATAATCGCTCGGAGCGCCGCTCCATCGAGCATCGATACCACATGGGACCGATCTGCCACCTGCATCGCAGGGGCATCGGCATAAGCGTCCAGAGCGATGACCTCTACCCCATAGCGCTGCAATTCGATCACGACCTCTTTCCCTAATTCGCCGGAACCACAGAGCAGCGCCTTCTTTGCAGTGGATGTAAATGGAGTGCCTATTGTTGTCATCCTGGCAGTGAAGTCAGCCGCCGGTTAAGGATCAATCTAAACCTTACTGGTAGGCTCAAATTTATTGATGGAAGGGGAAACTATCCGCACGTGAAATTCAGATCTGCTTTCTCGAGAAGTTCAGGCTCGCACTTCCACGCCCCTCCCATCAACCTATAAACGATTATGAGACGCCTTCCTTACCCCGCCCTTTTGACAGTCTTTGCAGCATTCGTTTTCAGCCTCACTGGCTTGAATGCGAACGACAACTCCCATTCAAACTGGCACCAGTTTCGAGGCGAGGGAGCGAGAGGAATCGGGACCGGAGATTCATTACCCGAACATTGGTCGGCCAACCAGAATATCGCCTGGAAAGTCGATCTTCCCGGAAGAGGCTGGTCCTCCCCCGTCGTTTGGGGAAACAAAGTCTTCGTTAATACGGTGATCAATTCCGGCGAGTCCGAAGATCCCAAAAAGGGCCTCTACTTTGGGGGCAACCGTCTTGACATTCCGCAAACGATTCACACCTGGAAAGTCTACTGTCTCGATCTAAAGGATGGCGCGATTCTGTGGGAACAGACTGTCCACGAGGCCAATCCCGAAACTTCGATCCACTTGAAAAACAGCTACGCCTCGGAAACACCCACCACTGACGGCAAGAACGTGTATTTCTATTTTGGCAACGTAGGAGTCTTCGTATTCGATCTAGACGGAAAACCCCTGTGGTCGAAGCGGTTTGAACCTCGCCAAACCCGGCATGGGTGGGGAACCGCGGCATCACCGATTCTGCACGGAAACCGCCTCTATCTCCTCAATGACAATGACGAGGAGTCTTGGCTCATGGCGCTGGACAAAAATTCAGGCAAAGAGATCTGGAAGGTGGAAAGAGAACCAGAAAGCAATTGGTCCACGCCCTATGTTTGGGAGAACGATCTGCGCACCGAAATTATCGTTCCCGCTACAAACAAAGTCGCCTCTTATGATCTAGACGGAAACGAACTGTGGTCGTTCAAAGGCATGTCGAGCATTACGATTGCAACGCCCTACTCACATGACGGACTCCTTTACGTAAGCTCGGGCTACGTGGGCAGTCGCCACAAACCGATTTACGCCATTCGTCCAGGCGCCACGGGCGATATCTCCATTGATGAAACCCTTCGATCCAATGACTACATCGTCTGGTGCGACTGGAGGGCCGCCCCGTACAATCCGAGCACGCTTTTGTACGAAGATCAGCTCTACGTTCTCCTCGACCGCGGCATGCTCTCCAGCATGGATCCCAAGACCGGGGCCTTTCATTTTGAACGTGAGAGAATTCCTGACAATACAGCCGGATTTACCGCTTCTCCGTGGGCTTACAATGGGAAGGTGTTCTACTTGAACGAGAACAGCGAAACCTTCGTTTACAAAGCGGGAAAGTCTCCCGAATTGCTTCACGTAAATCAACTTGCCGAAGATGACATGGGCATGGCGACCCCGGCTATTGCAGGTAATCGTCTATTAATCCGTACCTCTGCCCGGATGTACTGTATTGCAGCAGACTGAATCAGAGGGAGGAAAGGTCGAACTCTTGATTATAGTACCAAATTCCGAATACGCGTTGATGTGGGAACGACTCGAAAATCAATCTATAGTTTCCGTATCCTCGCATTTCGAATACGGACATCGGTCGACCGCATCCCCATCGCCTCGATAATCAATGGTCCGGACTCATTCGAATAGTCCCGCACCTCGTCACTCACAAATCGATTGTTAATCCATAGTTGATGGCGACCGTTGTGCACCCGGATTCGGTAGCGATTCCATTCGCCCACATGAAAGCTGCTGTACTTCGCTTCATCGGACGCCAAAGTGGGAGAATACACAACGCTGCCCGGCTCATTTCTATACCGAATTTTCATCCGTGTCTTGGGTTCCACTTTCATATCCGCCTCGAATTCGAAATTCTCAAATGAGCCTTTCGTAGCAAGCATCGCCGAACCTCCACCAGACATTCGAATTTCACCTCCATGTACCTTAACCCCTTTTGCAGAAGTCCAGCTCCTCATATCATCCAAATCATTCCAGCTGGACCCATCTCGCAACTCTATGAGCTGCGTCTTCAGGCCTGCCTTCACAAAGGCGTATTCCGGATTGTCCGCAAGATTGCGCCACTCGAAAGGATCCTTATCGTGATCGTAAAGCTCTTCTCCGCCATTGGATGCCAAAGAGTAACGCCAGCGCTTTCCTCGAACGGAAAAATGCGGATACAGAGTTCCTTCGTAGATCCGATGCTGCATATGGTTTTTTCCCGGAATCGTAGTAATGGCCACATCGGGTCCAGACCATTCTCCATTCTCAGGATCTCGAATCAAAGGCAATAGGCTATGTCCCTCTAGTTCGTATCCATTTGTATCAGAATTAGGGTTACGATTTAATTCGAGTAATTCATTAAAGGTGGGGTAAATGTCGATCAATGAAACCGGATGGCCACAAGTAACGCCCATTGCCGATCCTTCGACCCCGGCAATAATGAGCGGAATGCGAGTAGACGGCTCCCAAAGACTGCCCTTGTAAAGGAAGTTTTTCTCGCCCACATGAAAACCATGATCACTCGTAAAGAATATAATGGTATTATCGCGTTCCGGGCTGTCCTCGACCGCATCAAGGATCGTTCCCACCTGGTCATCAACAAACGACACACAGGCCATGTAGGCCTGAAGCCACTTGCGAAACAGGTCTTTCCCTTCATGGCGCACGAGCATCTTGTAGCGACGAAACCCATATAGCGACTCATTCCCCAGCGCGCTCGACACATCGTCCAAATCGTTCGGATCGACTACAGGCAATTCAATGGATTCCAACGGAAAGCGGTCAAAGTAGTTTTGGGGCGCGTATAGCGGCGTGTGGGTTCGAATAAGGCCTGTAAAAAGCGCAAAGGGCTTATCATGCTGCCGTTTGATTACCTCGGCCGACCAAGCGGCCCCGAGCTCATCCGCCAATGGATCCCGATCATCACTGTTTACATACCTGTAGGGCTTCCCAAAAAGTCGCCATCCCTTGTATCCAGGAATACCATTGGCCGGATCGGCTGGCCAGTCGGGTATGTCGGAAAGCGGTCCAAACACGTGTTCCCACTTGTAGTCCACGTCCGCATCCTCGCCTTCGTACAAGAAGAGCTGCTGCGGATGCGGGAGTCGGAAATTCTCGGACTGGCCATCCCATGGCCATGGGCCTACGTCGCCATAGTGGCCAAATTCGTCAAACAAACCATTCTGGTTTCCGTGGTAGACCTTACCCGTGCCATAGACCCCATACCCGCCTTTTCGGAGATTGTCGTGCAGCGAAACGCTTTCCTTGTAGATTCCATTATCCTGCCAGTTTTCAAACCAGTAAAGACTCGTCGTCTGCGGATAGAGACCGAAAAGCATACTCGCCCGCGAAGGGGCGCAAAGCGGGTCGTTGGTATGAGCATTGGTAAACGTGACCCCCTGCTCCTTCAATCGATCGATATTAGGGGTTGGCACCAGCGGCTTCCCATCGGGCTGGAGCGGCATGTCATTCAGATCGTCAACGATTATGAAAACGACGTTCGGCTTCGACGAACTCACCACGGGTGGTTTCGTTTGAGCAAAACCAATCGAGCTGAGAAGCGAAACCAGAAGTAACGGGAGGAAGGTTCGCATGGGTTTAGGCTTCTTTAATTAAACTTCTTTCAAGCAGTAATGACTCGTTTTTAATTCCCTAGTTGGCAAAAGCAATCGATCTCTTTTAAATCCCCCTACGATTTCATCGATGATGTCATCTCCAAGACCTTCATGGCCGCATTGTGTCCTGGTATCCCACTGACCGCGCCTCCTCTTTTGGCCGCCGAACCGCATATTAGGACATTGGAATACTTCGTTTCAACGCCCCACCGGCCAACGTCTTCCTCCAAATCAGAGAAGGGCCAAGTGAGATTTCCGTGAAAGATGTTTCCCTTGGGAAGGCAAAGCTTGTTTTCAAGGTCGAGGGGGCTCATCGCTTCGATGCAAGGACTTCCATTCGCGTCCACAGCTAGACACGCTTCAATCGGCTCATCAAGGTACTGGTTGATTCCCGCTAGATACTTGCCCACCACTTCTCGACGAACCCTGTCATTGTCTTTTTCAAAAAGACGGTAAGGCAGATCCAATCCGAAAAGCGTGATGGTATGATATCCCTGTTTATTCAATTCTTTCGATAAAATGGAAGTATCCGTCAACGTGTGGCAATAAATCTCGCCTGGCGGCTTGGCAGGAACTTTGCCTGCAATGCTTTCCCGATAGCTCGTCATCATCTGCTCATACCCCTCATCAATATGGACTGTGCCCGCGAAGGCCTCGGACGCCTCATAGCGCTTCGAGCGAAGCTTAGGTAGCCGTTCAAGAAGAAGGTTCATTTTGAATCCAGCGCCTTCAATCACGGACTCTTCAGAGACAACTTCACCCAATAATTTCCCTAGAACCTGTTGCGAGGCGTTGCAGAGAACAAAACGAGCATCGACCTCTTGCGTGCTTCCGTCCCGGTCGAACGTGATGGAGGAACACTTGGTCCCTGGACTAATCCGGAGGACGCTTGCCCGGGTCACGAACGTGACGCGACCACTTTGCTTCGCGATGGCGACTAAATCCTCAACCAAGGAGCCCATACCCCCCAGGGGAACTTTCCATTCACCTGTACCTTGGCCAATCACGTGATATAGAAAACAACGGTTTTGTATGAGCGTAGGATCGTGGGGAAAAGTGGATACCCCAATCCGTCCATCGGTAAAGACGCTGCCGCGAATTAGGTCATCGGAAATCAATCGTTCAATGGCATTTCCAATCGGTTCTTCGATCAACGCTTGCCAAGCCTTTTCCGCTCCTCGATCAAGGCGGCTGCGAAGTTGTTTTCGGCTAAGCAATGGGGAAGTCAAGCTTGGCCAAATGACCGAGGCCAGTTCCTCCTGCATGTCCTGCAACTGCAAAAAGCCTCGGTAATCATTTTCATTTCCGGTCAATTTAATGATGGCATCGCGATTAAACTCCGGATCGCCATTGCGTAGAAGCAATTCGCGGAATGTCCCCTTTTCCAACGCAGGGGTCCAGGACGCCGTTTTTCTGGTTTTGAGCCGTAATCGCATGCCAAGATCATCGATTATTTTTTGCGGAAAGAGACTTACCAAATAAGAATAAGCGGAAAGCCGCGCATCCATCCCCGGAAAGACCTGCATGGATCGAGTGGCCCCTCCGATCTCCGCATTGCGTTCCAACATCAAAACCGAGAATCCGGCTTTCGCCAAATAACAGGCAGATACCAATCCGTTATGCCCGCTACCGATGACGACAACGTCATATTGCGTTTTTATATTAGTCATGCTTAACTGAACTCTGCACTCAGGATATTGAAGGTCCCGAGAGCAACCGTCTTCGTTCTTCGAACTCTTCTG
>CALDFV010000262.1 GCA_937942145.1 uncultured Opitutaceae bacterium | reverse complement strand
GAGAATAGTAACCAACTACTCATTACAAAAATTAAGGATATAAAAAGTCTCTTCGGCAATAGCAAGCCCGGCACTCAGAAGGGATAGGGCCCAGTCGCTTTCTTTGGCTCAGACCCCTCCAAATAATTGACTCTTAAGGATCTCCGCAGTCCGCTCTGCGCCTTGGCACGGTCGAAGAATAACTTCCACTTGCCGACTAGGATGGCGTCGCAAGTGCCCATGCCGTGCCACAGGAGGAGATCCTTTCGCGGATGCTCTGTCGCTCTCTTTTCCAAGATAAACCGAACCGCTTCAGTAGTAAATATCTCAGTGAGTCGGCGATTCTCAACGTCGGGTTCGGCGAGAGCGTCACCGTGCCAGAGCTTTTTCGACAGGTTGTTGCTCTTGTCGATGAATAAGGTGGTGTCGAATGCCTGATTTTGCGGCAGGCAGGCGGTTTCGCTGCCCACGTGCGATTTGCCGGATAGGGACGTGGCGTATCCGGCTGAGCGAAAGAAAAGAAGTCCTGATTGGTTAATCGGATTGCCGGCCGAGCCCATTGCTTGCTAGCTTCTGCGACAACAGTTGCTTTCAGCCCTATGAAGATCCCACCTCTATTCACATTTATGATTCTATGGTCCGCCGTTTTTTCGGGACCATGTTTGATGAGCCAGACGACTGCTGAAAGGCCGCTGGCTGTGACGCCTGTGTCGAGGCTGGATCAGGACTGGTGGAAGACTCGCCACCAGGAAAAGCTGGAGGAAGCGAAAAACCGGGGAGACGAAGTGGAACTGCTGTTTATGGGGGACTCCATTACGCACGGTTGGGATGCGGGCCTGTGGGCGGAGAACTTTGCTCAATACGGAGCGTTCAACCTCGGGTTCAGCGGAGACCGGACCGAACACGTGCTCTGGAGATTTCAGAATGGGGCCTTGGAAAACCTCTCCCCGAAAGTGACGGTACTCATGATTGGCACGAATAACACCGGCCAGGGAGAGGGCCAACCTGCTTCCGAAACCGTCCAGGGAATCGCAGCGATTATCGACGAAATCAATACGCGACTACCGGACACTCAGTTGATCGTTCATGCCGTATTTCCACGAGGAGCTTCGAAGGATGACCCACTTCGTGTGGTGAATGAAGAGATTAACCAAGCCCTGCCAGAGCTGGTAGCCGCTAAAGGCGCTGAGTTTTTGGATATAAACGATCTTTTTTTGGAGAAAGATGGGACATTGCCCCGCAACATTATGCCAGACCTCCTTCATCCGAAAAAGGAAGGCTATCGATTGTGGGCTCACGGACTCAAGCCATCACTCGATCGGCACTTTGGAAAATCCAAGAAGGAACCCAAGACTGAAGTGGTCTCCCTTTGGCCGAAAGGGGTTCCGGCTCCGCATGACGCGAGTCTAGTAGAAAAAAGCGAGGTGGGTGATCCGAGGCGAGGAGGGGTGGTGGTTCGAACCACCAATGTTGCGGAGCCGAGTATTACCGTATATCAAGCCCGTAGTCGTCGACCCACTGCGGGAGTGCTCGTGTGCCCAGGTGGTGCATACAATATTTTGGCTTGGAATTTAGAAGGGGAGGAAATTGCAGAGTGGTTGAATTCCATTGGAATCACGGCTGCGGTCTTGAAGTACCGCGTGCCGAAAAACCGCGAAGGAGCGTTGCAAGACGCGCAGCGAGCCCTCGGTTTGATGCGAAGTAATGCGGAGGACTGGAATCTGGATCCGGAGAATATCGGTGTATTTGGATTTTCCGCGGGAGGTCACCTTTCCGCTTCCTTGAGCAATCACTGGCGATCCCGAAATTATCCTAAAGTGGATGCTGCGGATGCCGTTTCCTGTCGCCCTGATTTCACTGTGTTGATTTATCCGGCTTACATAGGTACTCCTGATTTCGAGCTTTCGCCGGACTTCACAATCGACGCAGATGCGCCTCCCGTCTTCATCGTGCAAACGCAGGATGACACAAGGTACTTCCCCAGCGCGATAGTGTACAACCATGAGCTTGTGAAGCGGGGAATCAGTTCGGAGTTACACACCTTTCCCACGGGCGGACATGGCTATGGGCTTCGACCCAGCGCGTATCCAGTATCCGGATGGACCGATCTGTGCCGCGACTGGCTTTGGCGGCAGTGAGACGATTGTCATCGCTCGCGAGACTCGGTAAATAGGTAGGGAGGACCGGCTCGGTCCTCCGAACGGCAAAGGCAAACACGGAGGACTGGGCCAGTCCTCCCTACCATAGGCCATTGGGAATCCTAGCGCAGCGGTGATCGAGCCGATCCCCGGTACGGTCGATCGCGCACTTTTCACTTGGTATTAGCGGTATAATCACTTCTATTCAGCCATGGCCCCAAATCTGAAATCGTTTACATTCCTTCTTGCGATATCGTCCTTTGCCCTATCGGTGAACGCTACCACGCCAAACGTGGTTTATGTTCTAGCGGATGACTTAGGCTGGGGGGACCTGAGTTGCAACAACGAGGAGTCAAAAATTAAGACGCCTCATTTGGACCGCATCGCATCGCAAGGCATGCGGTTTACCGATGCCCATTCAGGCTCCGGTGTTTGCACGCCGACTCGGTACGGGATCGTTACCGGCCGCTACAGTTGGCGGACGCGGTTAAAGCGGGGGGTTCTCGGCGGTTCCTCGACGCATTTAATTGATACCAATCGCTACACTGTAGGAGATCTGCTGCAGGATAAGGGCTATCACACCGCTATGATCGGAAAATGGCATCTCGGTTGGGATTTCCATTTCCTAGAAGGAACTCCAAGTGACCGGTTTGATTTGAAGAACGGGGAAGTGATCGACTATAGCAAGCCAGTCAAAAACGGTCCCGACGCGATCGGTTTCGACTATTACTATGGTCACTGCGGATCTCTTGACATGGCGCCTTATGTCTACGTGGAAAACGGCCGCGTGACGGCTCCGCCCAATCGGGTGACGGTTAATACAGATTACAAAGGCTTTTGGCGGGAAGGGCCAACGGGCTCTGACTTTGCTCATGAAGGGGTGACACCAAACTTCATCGATCGAGGTATCCAATATATTGAGAACCGTGCCAAAACCGGAGAGCCATTCTTTTTGTATCTGCCGCTACCTAGCCCTCACACGCCAATTCTGCCTCTAGAAAAATTCAAGGGACGAAGCGGGACGAACTACTATGGCGATTTCGTGCAGCAGGTCGACTGGCATATGGGTCAAATAATGGACGCTTTGGAGGAAAACGGGGTCGCTGAAGATACCATCTTCATTTTCACCAGCGACAACGGATGTTCGCCTAGAGCTGTATTCGCTGAGCTCGATGCGGTAGGCCACAAGCCGGGAGGTATTTATCGTGGAAACAAGGCCGACGCGTACGAGGCGGGGCACCGCGTACCGTTCATCGTGCATTGGCCAGCTGGAGTAAAAGCGGGGAAAGTCTCCGATACGACGATCTGCCTTACTGATTTATTTGCGACGATGGCGGATATCACCGGGGCCAAGATTCCGAGTAATGCCGCGGAAGACAGCGTGAGTTTTCTAAGGGCTTTGAAAGGAGAGCAGGGACATGTTCGTGAGGGGACGGTTCATCATTCGATCAATGGATCGTTTGCCATTCGCAAAGGAGACTGGAAGCTTTTGCTTTGTCCGGGCTCCGGCGGTTGGAGCTCGCCAACTCCGGCTGAGACGAAAAAGATGGATCTCCCGCCAATACAATTATTTAACCTCGCGAAGGATCCTTCGGAAACGAACAATGTGTATAAGGAAAACAAGGACAAGGTTAGGGAGCTGTACAGCCACTTAAGCTCCTATGTGGCCAATGGTCGCAGCACTCCGGGACCTAAGCAGGAAAATGAGGGCGATACTCCCATTGATCCGGACGGCTTCGACAAACTGAGAGCAGAACTGGGGATTTAGGGCACTATTTCGTGGCTCCGAAATTGTAGGGGTGTCGCTCTTGACGAGCGTAGCTTTGGCGAAGACTGTTGTGTCGACCGTTTTTTTCGTAGGAGCCCCGACGCGTCAGCGCGATCACCATTCGTCAGGAATCGCGGTATAAAACCGCTCCTACATTTAACTGAGGTGAGGAGGACTGAGCGGTTCTCCGTATTCGAATTTCGGAGGATCGAGCCCCGACCCATCGGGGTCAAACGACCGATCCTCCCTGCTTTTAGAGTTTTCTCGCTACTTGCGGCGGAAATCTTTATTCATCATAGGGAA
>CALDFV010000261.1 GCA_937942145.1 uncultured Opitutaceae bacterium | reverse complement strand
CGCTCCTCTGCTGATTCGGCACGGCCGGACATTTCTTCAAGCTCTGCGTTTGAAATTCGAAAGCCCTCTGCGATTTCAAGCTCTTCCTGCAGCTCTGCCTTTTCCTTGTCGATCGCCCTCTTTTGCATTGCAATCGCTTGGTTGTAAGCACGTTGCTGAGCTAGCGTATCTTGTCGTTTGTTTTCTTTGTTCTGTTGGATCGCCCCAACGGTGGCGCCTATGGCGGCCCCGGCAGCTCCAGCAGCGAGAAGCCCGCCTGTGTCTTGGCCCGTTACCAAACCTCCAACGGCGCCGATGGCAGCTCCCGTGCCGGCTCCTTTGACCGTTTTAGACGCCGCAGGACCTGCGCAACCCCACTGGAAACTCAGGAAGGCCAAGGCAAGGGCTGCTGCGGTAGTGTTTTTTAAGAATTTCGACCGATTCATACCTGTGAATATAACTACGCAATCGCGCGATTGATTGGATTCGTTGTTATGGCGGGAAATGTAGACTTATTCCTGACATTTGTAAATCCGCTTTGTTGCCCATATTTTTCAGTGAATCCGTTAGGCGCCCTCGTTCGTATTGTTTCTCGTAACGAATGCTGGATTTCATTGTCAGATTAAGTAATGTGACTAGATTGCAATGGGCTAGGCTCGGCAACTATTGAATATGAAGAATAAAGGGTTTTTATCGCGAGATTTCCTAATTCAAACGGTGGGGCTAATTGTCTCTGTGATCGTTGTATTGCTCGTCTACAAGTTCTACATTTGGCCGGTTTCGGAGGATATTGAGATTACCAATAGCATCCAGAAAAGTCAGAATTTGGAGGGGGCTTTCATTCCGGAACGTTCATTTACGGTCATTTTAAAGAACAACGAGCAACTGGCGTGTCTCATTCTCATGATGTGGGCATCGATCATTATGGTGTTCAAGTTCACAAAACTGTTTGGGGAACAATCGATGGCAGACCGCCAGTTCTTGAAGATTTCCCGGGGTGAGCGAATCATGCCGGAGGATGCGTTGGCTCACTTTAAAGAAGTCGAAAGCCAAGTGAGGCGTACGCCCCGACTAAGAGGCAAAATCTTGCCTGACGTAATCCTAGCAGCTCTTCACCGATTTGATGCGACCCGTTCGATTCAAGATGCGGCGCACGCAGTAAGTGAGCGATGTGAAATGGCTTACGAGCAACTGGAGTCGGATCTGTCCTTGATCCGCTATATTGCTTGGGCGATCCCGTCGGTTGGCTTTATTGGTACCGTTCGTGGTATTAGTGAAGCATTGGGACAGGCGGACATGGCGATCCAAGGAGATATCAGCGGTGTTACCTCGAGTTTGGGCCTAGCTTTCAATTCGACGTTCATTGCGTTGCTCTTGAGTATCGCCTTGATGTTGATGGTCCACCTGCTCCAGTCGAAGCAAGAAACGTTAATTATAGACATGGAGGACTTGGCGACGAAAAGGGTAATAACGCTAATGAAAACTCCGGCTGCCGAGGAAAGCCAAATCAGCTATACCTAAAATTATGGCGACGTTGGGTATAGAATTGAGTGACGTTGGCGTAAATTGCGTCGTAATTGAAGACGATGGCGGTTCGCATGTTCTCAAGTTAGGAGATGGAATTGATTCGTTTCCCGCTTACGCCTATGCACGGGCGGGCGAGCTCACCTTTGGCTCTGACGCTCAAGAGATGGCGTTCGTCTATCCACGTCGGACTTGCAGTGAGTTTATTGATGACCTTTCCTTCCAAGCGACGAACCTAGATGGACACTATAGTCGATTGATGTATTCGCAGCTTGCTTACAAGTTTTTTGTGGAGCTTGCGGATCGAATTAAGAACGAGATTGGAGAGATCGACAGGGCGGTTATTGCTGCGCCTGGGCATTATCTTGAAGAGAACGAAAAGTCTGAGGAGCGGTTGGGCTTGTTATTAGGGATTCTGTCGGACATTGGCATTCCGGTCGCGGGAATCGTGGACATGGCTGCGGCGGCATTGTATAGCGAAGGACTTTGGAATGTGCCGGAGGGAGAGCGTATTTTTCATGTAGACCTACTCTCCCAAGCAACGCACATCACCGTTTTTCACAAGCATTCAGGATTGGAGCGTGTTTACTTTGCTCGTTTGCCTCAACATGGGTTTAGCAAAATGCTTGAACGCTTCACGACCTCGATGTCTAAGCGCTTCTTAGTCGAGACCTCGTTTGACATCACCGAAGACCGAATGATCGAGCGCGCTTTTCACGCTCAAACGCGAGACATGCTTTTCAACCTTGGGCGATCCAATGAGGCGAGTCTGGAGGTCTCAACGCGCGAAAAGTCGCGCCAAATGGTGATTTCCAAGGATCTTGCAGCTATGGAGTTGGCACCCCAGGTTAAAGCGCTCACTCAAATGATTCTTAGAGCAGTGAATGACTTCGCCAATAGCGACGAGGAAATCCAAATTGCTCTCTCGGGAAGGGCCGCAACGATACAGGGTTTAAAGAGCGCGATTGTTTCCCAAGGAATAGGGCTCGTGAAAGAACTGCCACCGGAAAGTGGCGCTTTTGGAGCGGCGAACTATGGCAAAGATTGGGATGTGGTCAATAAATTGGAAGAGACGCGTATCGAAGTGGGTATTT
>CALDFV010000260.1 GCA_937942145.1 uncultured Opitutaceae bacterium | reverse complement strand
TCTAGTGGAGGAAGGCAATTTTAACAGGATATGCTCGTGACTCGTTTCCTTAGAGCCAGCATGACGAGAAGGAGGAAATAAAGTGCGGATGGCACCCAAAGCCAGAGGAGGAGACGGTTTCCTTGTAGGGCTGCCGCTTGCGAAATGCCGCGTATGACCAGTGCGGCATTTGGCAGGCGAAAGTCCTACGATCAGAATTGACAGATCCTCAGCAAGTTCGACCGAATCCTGTTATTAATAGGTTGAATGATTCGTCTGCCTCGCGAGAATAAGACTCAAAATAATGAATATGAATATCATACCCCAAAAATCTCTGATCGGACTGTTCGCTCTTGTTGCAGCTGTGACTCTGAACGCTGGAGAAAGGGATATCTCTTTTTCCACCAAGCTTCTCGCCATTGATGCGAATGAGGGCTGTGCCATCGTCGATGTGAACAACGATGGTCAGCTTGATGTAGTGGCCGGACGAAACTGGTATGCGGGACCGGACTTTGTTCCCCGCGCTCTACGTCCCATCGAAGATCGAAACGGATACATTCACTCAAACGGCGATTTTCCCTACGATGTCGATGCGGATGGCTGGGTTGACATAATCGCCCAGTCTTTTTTCCAAACCGAGATAAACTGGTTTCGCAATCCAGGGCCGGAGGCATTGAAGTTGGGGCTCCTATGGGAAAAGCGTTTGCTAGTTGATACCAAAGTGGACCGTAACGAAGCGGAGCTCATGCACGACCTTGATGGGGATGGGGTCGACGAATTTGTAGTTAATTCCTGGAACAAGGAAACCTCGCTGCTGGCGTGGAAGTTTAAAACGGAAGTACGGGAAGTCGAAGTCAGGCGCGGCAATCGAACCGTAAAGGAGATGCAGGAAGTCCCTACGATGGAGAAGATCACGATTGGATCGAGCCGGAATGGGCACGGACTGGGAATGGGCGATTTGAATGGGGACGGCTTAGAGGATGTTCTTTTCCAAGAGGGCTGGTACGAGCGGCCAAAGTCGGGCGCGATGGATAAGCCATGGAAGTGGCACAAGGACTGGTACCTTCACGCGTCGATACCTATGGTCGTGCGAGACTTAAATGGAGATGGCCGAAACGATTTCATCTATGGAATGGGTCATGATTACGGTCTATTTTGGCGTGAACAGTTGAAACCGGCGGCGGATGGTACGCTGCAGTGGAAGGAGCACCTGATCGACAAGAGCTTTTCCCAGCCGCATGTGCTCCATTTGGCAGATATCGATGGGGATGGAGAGGATGAATTGATCACGGGCAAACGCGTATTTGCTCACAACGGAAAAGATCCGGGTGGAATGGAGAGACCTGTTTTGTATTACTATAATTGGGACAAGAAACAGAAGCGATTCGATAGAAAAACGATTGTCGAAGGCTCGGCGGGTACTGGACTCCAAATTGCAACCGGAGATTTGAATGGCGATGGTCGTTTGGATATTGCCGTAGCGGGAAAGAGTGGCACCTACGTGATCTTTAATGAAGGTTGAGGGTTGCCCACTAATTGCACGACTCGTCGCATATGAATTCTACGGTTAATACTGCCCCTATGGGATTCTGTATGATCCGTAAGCGGAACGATTGATTTATGGCTGAATTGAATTTTAAACAAGAATTGGTCGGCTGCTATGGGTATCCGGTGGCGGAAAATCCGACTCAGGCGATGATTGAGCCCGCCTTTCGGGCACTGGGCTTGGACTGGCGTTACCTGACTCTCGAAGTCAGGCCCGAGGGCTTGAAGGCTGCGGTGGAGGCCGCACGTGTATTTGGGTTTCAAGGATTCAATTGTACGATTCCCCATAAGGTTGAGGTGATTCAGTATCTTGATGGGCTGGGAGAATCGGCGGAGTTGATGGGTGCAGTGAATTGTGTGGTTAATCGGGCGGGAAAACTGGTCGGTGAAAACACTGATGGAAAAGGTTTTGTTGCTTCCCTTAAGGAAATTGGCGATCCAGCTGGAAAATCAGTCGTGATCTTTGGAGCGGGAGGCGCGGCTCGGGCAATTAGCGTGGAAATGGCTTTAGCGGGAGCGAATCGCATTTCGATTGTCAATCGAAGCGAAGAGCGCGGTCGGGAATTGGCTGCCTTGCTGAACGACAAAGTTAAAGACCGCTGCCCGGAATTGGAGTCAAATTTGGTTTTATGGAACGGCGATTTTCAAATTCCAAGCGATACCGATATCGTCATCAACGCGACATCCATCGGCTTGTATCCAGATGTGGATGCCAAGCTAGCCTTGGATTCGAACACGCTGACCTCAAATATGATTGTGGCCGACGTGATTCCCAACCCTCCTAAGACTCAACTCGTAAAGTTGGCTACAAGCAAAGGCTGTCGCGTGATTGACGGACTGAAGATGCTCGTTGGGCAAGGGGTGATTGGAATCGAGTATTGGACAAGTAAAACGCCGGACGCCGCCGTGATGCGAGCGGGCCTTGAAGCGGTGTTTGAATAGAATGAAGTGTACTTGGTAGGACTCTAGCTTTTTAAGAAGGGACAGGTGTCGGTCACTGTTTGAGTGACTTCCTTATTCAGTTCTTCGAGCTCTTCTCGGCTCATCGTTTGATTGGGGATAGCCCGACGAAAGTTGATTGTATCGATCGCGATCCCCTGTTGGGTGCTGATGCTAGCTGAGGTAATGTCGTATGCTTTTCGATGCAACTGATAGGCGATTTGGTAGAGCAATCCGGGGGTGTCAGGCACTTGGGTTTCAATAATCGCGGTTTTGCGGGAAAGAGCCTGATAAATTTCCACTTTCGGGTGAAAAGAGAAAGCGATGGGATTGTGGGCGGCTTTCAATTGACTGCCTTTGTGACGAAGAAACTTATCCAAGATTTTTGGATATAAGTCCTCATTGGATATAAGCGCATTGCTGAGAGCCTCTGCGAATACCGTTTCAGAATCGATCGAGTAGCCGTATGCCTTCTCCTGTACGTAGAAAGTGTCGATTGCTATGTTGTCGCTCCGCGAGATTGCCTTCGCCTCCAGGATATTGTACCCCGCTAAATTGAGTGCGCCCGAAAGTTTGTGGAAGAGACCGGCTCGATCCCAGGTGACTACGTTGACTTCGGAAAG
>CALDFV010000259.1 GCA_937942145.1 uncultured Opitutaceae bacterium | reverse complement strand
CTCATCAAGCATACTGGACAGAGATGAGCGATCGGTGATATTCGCGTTTACGCCAATAGCAGGACCACAGGCCGAAATACCCGTACCCGATACTCCGATACCTTCGCCCAGAATATCAGTGATTTCATTCGCCGTTGCGACAGCTGCGTCCTGATTCAAATCAACGCTTACGATATGAGCTCCTTCGCCCGATATTCGGTGACACAGCTCTTTGCCGATCCCGCTCCCAGCGCCAATCACCACTGATACCTGTCTAGCGAGCGATTTCTCAGGCGGCATACGACGCAGCTTCGCCTCTTCCATGAGCCAATACTCGATATCGAAAGCTTCCTGTTCGGGCAAAGCACGGTATCGGTCCACCGTTTCCGCCCCACGCATTACTTCAACCGCGCAATTGTAAAACTCTGCCGTCACTCGCGATTCGCTTTTGCTCTTACCCCAAGCGATCATTCCTATTCCAGGAATCAACACCACTGTTGGAACGGCCTGGCGCAAGGCAGGAGAGGTCGGGCGCTGGCAACGCTCGTAATAGGCCGCGTAATCTTTGACGTACTGATCAAGCCCTTCTTCTAAGAGCGATTTAAGATTTTCGGTCGCATTTTCCGCATGCGGATCCCAGTCCACATAAAGGGGCTTAATTTTGGTACGTAGAAAATGATCCGGACAACTCGTACCCAGTTCCGCAAGTCGCTGAGCGTCGACACTGTTGACAAAATCCAGTATGCGCTCGTCCGTCTGGATCGTCCCAATCAAGCGCTTTTCCTGGCTTACTTTTCCCCGCAACCACGGCAGGATATCGATCAAGGTTTCCCGCTTCCGGTCCTCTGATATCGATTCCACCCGCACTCCGCCAAAGACGGGCTTGTCCCCTTCGCGTGCTTCGATAAATCGGGCGGCTTTCTCAATCAGTGTGAGCGTTAACTCGTAACACTCTTTGTCATCGTCTGCCCAATTGATGATTCCGTGCTGCCCCATCATGATTCCCTTGGCCTGAGGATTCGCGGCGATCACATCTCGCATAATAAGTCCCAAGTCGAATCCGGGACGCTGCCATTCGGTCCAAATCACTTCGTCGCCGTAAATCTCTTTCGTCAAGGCCTCGCCATTTTCCGCCGCTGCGATTGCGATAACCGCATTGGGATGCATATGATCAACGTGATTGAAAGGCACATACGCGTGCAAAGGCGTGTCGATCGAGGACGCGCGAGGATTAAGATTGAAGGTACAGTGCCGGTACATTTCCACCATCGAGTCCTCGACTTCGGTTTTCACGCCACTTTCGGGATGGTCGCGATAAATTTTCTCCAAGGCTAAAGTCTTGCCCTGATAAAGGGACGAGAAGTTCTCGTTCTTAGACGTACGCAAGTCACCACCGGACCCCTTGACCCACATGACTTCCACGGATTCCCCCGTCATGGGGTCAATCTCGAAACACTTGGAGGACGTATTCCCGCCACCCGTATTCGTGATACGGAGATCCTGCCCCAGAATGTTGGATCGGAAAACAAGACGCTCCAAAGGGGACATCTCAGCGACCTTCTCATCGTCCCATAGATAGTTCACATGCCGATAATCGCTCGGGGCAAAGGTTGATTCTGTTGTATTCATAATTCAGTTTCGGTTTCCTTCGGTAGGGCTGATTATCCTTAATCAGCCGCGCTTTAATGCTGCTTGCGGCCGCTTAGGGATAAGCGGCCCTACCTTTTTGCAATACCCTCCGAGCACCCTACGCATAAGAACCTCCGGCAACAATCCCCAACTCTTTTCTTCGAGCGGCTCTTTCTACCGCTATCTTCTCGCCATAGCCACTCTTACGATAAGCCTCGAGCGGATTGGGCTCCACTCCCTTTGATCTTCGCCAATCCGCTAGGAGTTTATCTACGTTCGTATTAAAAGCGGTTTTCAAAACATTCTCCGCATCCACAATCGCCCCCTCGCTCTGAAATTTTTTCAATGCCTGCCGATCCACCAAAGACGCCTTCACCCAAAGATCCTGTGCCGTCATCACCGTCTGAATCATCGCTTCAATCTTCGGTTTTAGATTATGGGACTGATCCACCATGTACTCTATTCCAGGATATTCGCCTTCCTCTTCCGCAAAACTATGAATCTCATTGAAAATCCGGAAAACCTGATACGGATCAATGGATCCGAGCGTCAAATCGTCATCCGCATACCGTCGATCATTGAAGTGGAAGCCTCCTAGCATTTTTTCGTCCAACAGCCACGCCACGATCTGCTCAATATTCTGTGCCGCATAGTGGTGCCCCGTATCGACGAGTACTTTCGCCTGAGGTCCCGCGTCTTTGCACAGGATGTACGACATTCCCCAATCTGCGATGTCTGTATGATAGAACGCGGGCTCAAAAGGCTTGTACTCCACTAGCATGATCTGGCTAGGGGAAAGCGCTTCATGACACGCTCGCAACCCTTCCTGAAAGCGCCGTTTGCGATCGCGAATGCTATCCTGTCCTGGATAATTTGTTCCATCGGCAAACCATAGTGTGAACAAGTCGCTCTCCACGTCTTTGCCCAACTGGATGCAATTGAGGCTATGCTTCAAAGCTTGCTGACGAACCGTCGCATCTGGATTCCCAAACGAACCGAGCTTGTACTCCTGATCCTGAAAAAGGTTAGCGTTAATGGATCCAATCTTGACTCCCGACTTATCCGCAATCGCGGCCACCGTACTCTTGTCCTGATCCACCGAAAAGTCCCAGAGTACATGGACTGCCACCGTCGGACAACACGCGGTCAGTCGATGCACCATTCCCGCATCGGCAAACTTGTCCGCCGTGTCTATGGCCGCTCCATCCTGCAGAAATTTCCCAAACCGCGTGCCTGTGTCTGCGAATCCCCACGAGGGAAGTTCAATCTCTAGATGATCTAACGTAGCGAGCGCCTCTTCTTTCATTTTCGAATACTAGCAGAAATCAGTCATCTTATCCATCGACAGAATGACAATATTTATACAAATTCTGACACAATGAAAGGTGATGAATTCTACTATCTCCCTCAACCCATTCAAGATTCCGCCTGGAATCTTGAAATCCAGGGAGCTGGCCAGTCCAACATTGGACCCAACCAGAGCTACCCTGCCCACAAGCACCCTGTGGAGTACCAGTTGGATTGGAATAAGGGGAGAATGCTCCCTGGATTCCAGGTACTATATATCACCCAGGGTACGGGTTTGTTGGAAACTCAAAAAACTCCCCCCATAATTCTAGAAGCTCCGGTTCTGTTCCTTCTATTTCCGAATATCTGGCACCGATATCGACCTAATGCCGAAACCGGCTGGCACGAGCATTGGATTGGCTTCGACGGCCCAATACCGAGGCAGATGATGGCGACCGGAGTCATTAATTCAGACCAACCTCTCTTTCAAGTAGGGCATCACGACAAACTTCTGGCCCAGTTTCAACTTGCGCTCGACGAGGTCAAAAACGAGGCTCTGGGGTTTCGTCGCATCGCCGCGGCATCGGTTCTGCAAATACTCGCGCTGGCCACCAGTCTGCCCCTCCGAAGCGAGGAGGAAAATCAGCCCATGCGGGCCACGGTCCGCCAAGCTTGCTTTCTTTTTCGGGAAAGAACTGACAACGTCGTATCCATCGAGTCGATAGCCGAAGAATTGAATGTTGGATACACCTACTTTCGCCGCATGTTCAAGTTGTACACGGGATTCAGCCCAAAACAGTACCACACCCAGCTACGCTTCGAGCGCGTCAAGCGCCTTCTCAATGAATCCGATCTCTCGATCGGCGAAATCGCGGCGCTCCTCAATTTTGACTCCACCTTCCACCTTTCCCAGTGGTTCAAGAAGCTCGCTCACTCCTCTCCCAAAATGTGGCGGAAACAAAAGCTTGAGATAGGTAAACTTTGAATTCCTATGTAATGCTTCTACGAGGTAATCTTGAATAGCGGGCGGTCTCCAAGCGCCCGCTACCAAAGCCAGTAACGAATTCGCTGGCAAGCCGAGGTCTGCGACAAACTTCGAGATATTTACCTGAAGGATAGGAAAGACTGCTTCCCCTTACTCTTCAAACGCCGCATCAATCTTCCGTATCGACATTCCACGGGCCTTGGGGCTTCCATCCTTTCTCCGGCATGGCGTCAACTTCCGGACACGCCTCATCCTTCAGGTTACTTAGGAACGCCACTGATCAGTCAACCCACACCAATTGCCCTTGATTTCACTGTCGATTGCGACGGTCGAAACGCCCGCCCACACGGTGCAGGTATTCAAACCCTAAATTAAACAGAAGCACACCACCAAAGGCAATGATCGCTCCTGCCAATCCTAAGGCGGCCCATTCGTTCTGCAATGTCCACAGAAATTGGCCTACACAGAGAATCGACACGATCATCAATGTCGGCTTCCGGCCGATTCGACTCACGATTAAGGCCCCAAAAGGAGCCCCTAGGACGACCACAGGCGCCGCTGCTAACCAATTTTCGAATACACCTGGTTGGATAGAGCCAAACAAAGTCTTGGTCGTTAGCCCAATGAGCGAAGTAACGGCCATGATGATGACGGAAGTGGAAATCGCTATTTTGAGATCGGCTTGGCAAAGCAGCACCAGCACCGCGTAGAGAACCATATCCACACCCACCCCGGTGATGGATGAAATAGTGGCCCCCGCGAGCAAGCCAACCATAAATCCAACGTTTCTATCAAACCGGTGGGCGCCGGGAGCGAGGCCTTCGTGCTGTACGATCTCTTTAAAACGGTACAAGTGCAGCACTCCGAAACTGCACCAAACGACCGCGAACAATACCTTAATAGCAAGTCCGGACACCAGCGGCGCTAGGAACAATACCCCCACTGGCGTCCCTATCAGTGAACCTAACACGGCCCAGCGAAGCATTGGCCATTCAATCGGTTGCCAGCGACAAAGGATAAAAACCGTAGCGCTGGTCATCCCGACGCTTTGAACCGCAAAACTAAAATCCCGCCCCATTGCAGGGGCCTCTCCATACAGCAGAACTAAAACCGGAAAACCTACCGTTCCTCCGCCCATCGGTGTGGAGCCCGCCGCATAGGAACCCATCGCCATGGCAATCGCGATCTCCCAATGATCGATCAGTGTCTGCCAATGATCTCCCTGCAAAACGATTAGAAACCAAACGACATAAAATCCGATTAGCCAAACTAGCCACGGCCGAAGCCCTTTGATTCCCGCGCTCAGCATTCTCTCAAATAAAACCTTACTCTCGTTGTAACAAAGGAACGATGAAAGCTCTATGATTCGAGGAAAGCCATCCCATTTATATTTTCAAAGAACGAAACCAGATCTTAACCTGCCCTCAAAAATTGTTCATCCCGCGCCCAAAAAGATTTGACCTAGTAGCAGTCGAAAATCCTACGAGCGAAAAAAATGCGGCTTCTTTCCCGCGAGTCGATGAACACCCCTCTCGTGACAGGATTCGCGAATTAACACATGGCTCTTAAATCTGCTCTCATCTTGATCGAACCTCTATACCTATGGTTCCTCGCTCACTGTAAACACTAGTAACCGGTTCCACAGCATTGATCCGTGCAGGCTTCAAAGTCGCCGTTGATTTCTTTTCGTGCACTCCCAGTCAGTCCATCGTCGATGCTGCGCTAGTAATTGGGTCTTCATGGCTCAAGGCAGAGCCGTGTAAGTATCGCGCCGTACTATCCGCCACCGTGACCGGACCATAGCGAGAATCGCCCTTGGCTTTTACTTTTTTCAACCGCAAATTGAGTGTATTGATAGTCTTCGGACTCGCAGCATTGTCCTCTCTTCGCCTCTTCTCAATTCCACCATCTTCCTAGGTTCTGCACACTAGCGTATCAACTACCGGCCAATCGCACCAAGACGGTCGCTAAAGTCCCGACTTTGGCTCGCTGGTTCGTCCACGGTCTAGGGCCGCTAACTCCCCCCGAAAGGCATTAGGACTCCCCTATTGAATAGCTAATGAACAATTCTAGTAACAAATAACCTGTCCTTAAGTGTTTCATTAAATGCTCAATACCCTTTCACTGTTGCTTCGCTCTTACGAGACTCTGGTCGCTGATGCCGGTCGAGTCACTCACGCAAAACAAAATCACAACAATCAAAAAGAATATGATCAAAAAACCCGACAATGTTAAAAGAGCTAAGGCGCTTTTCTTCGCCGCAGCTGGGATTTCCTTACTGCTGTCCGTATCCTTGTGGTTCACGGGACACAAAGAACAAGGGCTATACGTTGGCATTTGGGTCCCTTCCATATGCTCAGCTGGTTCTCTAATATTGGCGGGAGGTCGCAATGGATGATCTAGTACTACTAATCGTTGGCTTTTGTATCACTCTGATTTTTGCCGGTGGAGCAATTATTCACGGCGTAACCAATCAAGGCGGTAAAGACTCCGACACCACGAAATAAAGCCCATCTGGGATCGGTCTCTCAATAAGCCTTCTGATACGCTCAAGTGGGACTACTGAAGGCCCTCACTGGCCGCAAACTCGAGCCAGAGAAACAGATCTAGGTCGCACCTGATTCATAGCCTGGCCCGCTCCAGGTCGCCATTGCATTCACTTCTTCTAATTGGCCTCTCATGCGATCCTACTATTCTGCCACCCGATACCGGTTCCTCTGCGAACATTATCACTGACCCCATAACATCCCAATAATCCCTTCCCCAGCGTTGCGTAGCGGACGACAAACAACTCCATCGCCGGATGCCCCACCATGCTCGTCGCCAGCGCGAACGAAAACAGCTGCACCGGTTCGGTCCATCCCTCAGGAACAATCCAGAGGAAAAACAAAGCGTGCAAAAGTCCTCCACTCGGTGCTCGAGGATGACGCCGGCCAAAACGCGGCCGCGCGCCCTTGATGACGTAACCCATAACCGGATCTGAAATAGCGCCCCAAACGGTGGTAAACAACCACGCCCGCCCCGCTTATTTCGGCCCAAATCCCATTGTTTGAGCACAGTACAGCAACGCGAAGTCAGCAGTGCCCTTCACAGAGAGCGAAACCGCTCCGCCTCTCTACGTCTGGCCATAGGCCGTTCGTCGTGGGCTCCCGTAACAACCCTGCTCACCGACCAAGAGGAATCGCAATTCCAGAACAGGATTCGCAACAAACAGAAACAGCGCTGAGCCAACTGTTTCAGTCAAAGTTATAGCAAATCGAAACGGGAACTACTGCAGCATCCAGCTGGCCCACTCTCAATGGGACGCTTCACTGACCGTCAGGCAATCCTCTCATTGCGGTTAACTAAGTCGACACTCTAATACTTGACGCGTTACCCGCCAAAGGCAATGTTTTGCCTCCCTGACCCTCCTATCCTCACTATGAATTTCACCGACCCTGCCGGGGATCCAGTTTCGATCGAAACTCCCGTAATCTCCGAATACGAGCGTGAGCCCGTTCCAAAGAAAGCTCAGAAAGGAGCCAACAAGTTCTGGGGCATGTATGCCGGTGAGCACGCAGCAGGGACTGAGTTCATGATCGGACCGCTCTTTCTCCTAAACGGCGTCAGTCTTCAGAATATATTTTTCGGTCTTCTACTCGGAAACCTTATGGCGGTGCTCAGCTGGCGCTATCTTTGCGCCCCGATCGCGACAAAAGCGCGCCTGACCCTCTACTACCATTTGGAAAAAATTGCGGGCGAGAAGCTGGTTAAAGTTTACAATCTAGCCAACGGCATCCTCTTTTGCTTCCTCGCCGGAGCGATGATCACCGTATCCGCTACCGCAGTGGGCATTCCCTTCAATGTGCCGATGCCCGCCATCGAAGACTCATACCCGAATAGTCTTTCTTTTGTCGTCATTGTGATCGCGGTCGGAGCCGTTATCGCTGTAGTGGCTTCGCTCGGATATGACATGGTCGCCAAGTTTGCCAATATCGCGGCTCCGTGGATGGTTCTTGTATTTCTCGCGTGCGGGATCATTTCCTTCAAACAACTCGACGTATCCGGATGG
>CALDFV010000258.1 GCA_937942145.1 uncultured Opitutaceae bacterium | reverse complement strand
ACGCTGAGCAGGACCATCTTTGGGACCAAGTGGAAGACGGGATTGAACTCGAAACCAACACTTTGGTTAGCAAGGGCTTCGACGCCGACTATAGGCATCCAAAATACGACTGGGCCAAGGAATTCACTTTTTCGGGGCTTTTCAACCAGTTCGACGCTAGAGAAAAACCGAGGAAAGAGCTGCTCGAGTCGAAGGGCTCGAACGCCCACTTGTATTTCAGTCCTGGCTCCTTCTGGAATATGGAACCAGTAAAAGCCCCCATCTACCCACGCCTCCTATGGGAAAAACTCCGCGACTTACATGCTCAGGAGGCTTCTCACATCGCTGGGCTGTGTGGCTCCACTCCTGCAACCGTGGCGCCCTACAATATCAACCAAGAGATAATTCAGACTTTCCAAAATGAGCCCAACCTGGCTTTCGAGAAAATACTGCAACGGAAAGCCGAGAAATGGGTGGGCGAAGCAAATGCCAATTGCCTCATCGAACTGTGGCTTCAAGCCGACGAAGCTTATCGCAGTTTCCCAGCGCCCGTAAACGTACTCGCAATCTGGAGCACGTGGTACCGTATCTTAGTTAGGCCATTCGTTCCCAACTTCGAAGCGTTAAGCGAGGAAGATCGGGCTTACTACGAGGATTTTCATCTGGGGCATGTCAACAATCGGATTCGCACCGATTTCAGGCGGGAAATCAATTTTGAGTTTTGCACTCCCGAATACGCGGGTAAGTGCCGTGCGGGAATGACCGAACACACCCTACCGGCAATCGCCAAAGCGATCGAACTAGCGGAGTCTGGATTATCCAAGGAAAACGGGGACGCATCCAAGGTATGGACACACCATTTGGATCGCCTTAGAGGGAGTCAGTCATGGTTTCGATCTCAAAGAAACATCGCCGCGTGGATCGAAAGTGTTCACGGATACATCGAATCTAAAGATCGAGCGAAGAAGGACCGCTGCAAGAAACTTGTCCGAGAAACCATCCTTGATGAGAAGGAGAATGCCCAGAAACTTCTAGAGCATGTCGAGAACGCCACCACCGAGTGGATGATCCAGTCCGAGCTGGGAGAAACCACTTTTGTCTATGGCGACAATATCGCCGCGCTAATTCGGAAAAAGATCGCCTTGATGGAAGGGCGCGAGAACGACGAACCACATGTCGATCCCGATTATATGTGGCGCGTCCCTGGGATTAATTGCTGAGTGAGCAACCTATAGAAGCCTGAGGGGCGTTATTTACATGATAGGCTGCTACGCACTTTGAAGCTCTGGCCTTCGTAACCAGTGTTTTTTGCTTACCCAATTCCCAATGCGAGGCCTTTTCTAATTCGGCAATTTGCTATGCTTTTCCAGCGAAGCGGCCCGAGTGTCTAGTAGGCGAAAGTATTGTTTTGAAACGCTACAAACTCAGGAGTATCGCACCTGATATGAATCGTCATACACTCGCCATACAGACATAGTTTCCAAGAATCTTTGAAGCGTTGAACTACCGCTTGGGTGTCTTTTACAATCTAGTTGCTTTTCAACGTTTTGGTTCTGTCCTGTGCGATCGTAAGCTGTCATGAACTGAAAGGGCTAAAGTCGGTGCTGCGTGTAGCGTCGAATGTCCACGAGCCAACGAGGATCGAAAATAAATCGGCAGACAGCGATGAAAGAGAGAAATCCGCGATGTCATTAAATAGAAAGCATCAAAGAAGTGGGGGGTACTGGACAGGGTTAGTCAAAAAAAGCCGACTCCCTAAATGGAAGCCGGCTTTGAAATTAAAGACTAAGTTCGGTTTCTAAGAACTTAGAAATTGATCGTAGCCGAAGCTGAGATCAAACGGCCCTCTTCAATACGGTAGAACATACTGCCATCCGGATTTGCAACGAACGGAACCAGACCGTCATTGTTAAACAGATCCTTGATGTTGAGCTGCAAGTCGAGGGAGAGATCATTACCCAGCTCGTAGGACGTCCGAGCGAACAGATCGACATAATCTTTCCTTGCGGCATTAAATGGTTGGTTTACATCCAACGCGAGGTCACCTAGTTCGTTTGTGTCCAATCGGAAGCCAATGCCTGTTCTGTCAATCCAGCGATAGCCGCCACCAACGGTCAGGTCACCCAACCAGCTCGGAATGATGTCACTTTCGCCCCCGAATTGGTAGGCCGTGTTGAGAGCGTAACGCCATCTGGCTTGCTCCTTCGAAGGGCTTCCGTCTTGCAAGGCTGCACGCGCGACAGCTTCAACGATGCCAGTCTCCGCCTTTTCAGCGAGAGTCTGGGTAGCACCCGCGTCAATGTAGTAGTTTTGGGCGAAGCTGTTGTTCACCCATTTGTCTTTGACAAATTCGTCAACAAAACGCCGCATCTCCGGGTAGGTATTATCGGCAACCGTCTCTTGCTCGCCCGCCGTTAGGAGTATAGTCCATTGAGCGATCGGATTGTAGGCGATTTCGATTTCCATACCCTTGGCCGTGAAGTCTTGCGTTCCGGTGTCGGAAGAATTCCGGTTGGAGGTCGCAGCTTCAGGGTTACTCCAGTCTACTTGAAAGCCGCTGGAGCCGATCACACCATCGGGAGGCATCACTGCCTGTACATCCGCAACACTGTAACCGGCGTTAGCAGGATTGTTCACTTGGTGGGCCAGACCCGTCAGGATTGATGCCGGTTGATAGAGTGCCCCTGTTTCGAAACGATTATTGACCACGGAAGATTCGTAGAAGTTGAATCGTGCAGACAACTTCCCATCAAGCCCTTCGACTATGAATCCCATTTCTTCTGTGGTACCAGCAGTGGCACCGACGGTGTCGTTGAAGATGGTTATGTTGCTGCCAGTGGGCCGGAAGTTGTCGGCTTCGCTCTTGTAGGCTGAGAGTTCGAAAGGAAGCTTATCACGCAGGAAAGCGGGCGTATGGACCATAATCGAGTACGATGTAGTGTCGTCGTCAGCCGTTGTCTTATAAGGTCCTTGAGGTCCAGCTAAGTAGACGGGGTCGAGGGTGTCCCTGATGTCCCGCCGTGTTTTAGTTGTCGAGCGGCCAACCCCTTCTGCTTCAGTGGCCTTGTCGTTACGCCAGGTTCCCGTGAGGACCACCGTGTTGTCCCATAGCGAATGTTGCCCTATGAGAACCTCTGATTCTACCTTTCTGAGGCTTTTGTTCGCATGCGAAGCGGCGGGCCAACTGTCGGGTTGATAGAGCGTATTAACGGTGGAATCGAAATCAACGAATTGTCCAGCGGTTGGATTCCATCCGGTGAAGGACGCGACCATTGGCGCAGTCTGCATGTTGGTCCGTTCCCGACCAAAAGGAACGGCCCCAATTCCAGCTCCAGCGAGGTCATCGATAGAGCTGATGTTCAGGAAGTTCATGTCTCTCGCGACCGGGAGGGCGAACTCTTGGCCACTCCGGGCAGACACCACGTGATGACCGGGGGTGTTTATGGCTAGGTCATAGTGATTGAGAGGATCTGACCGGGCTGAATAAAGCGTTTGGTTGTAGTGAGTACTCTCATCTAGCAGACCTGTGATAGTGAATTTTCCCAGAGCTTTGGTCAACCAACTATCCGCAGCCATGAAGTCGTCAAATCGGACTTCGGCGTAACCCTGGAGGCGGGTAGCGTCGCGGTCATTGTAGGTACGGTTACCGCCTGAACCCCCACCCATGATCGGACGACCAAAAGTTGGGTTATCAATCAATTCGCCTGTGCCCGTTCCATCCGCAGTGGCCAGCATATGCTCATTCATATCAATGTAAATCGTACGCTGCTGTACGCCTTGGAGGGAATTAGCATCCGCACTTTCAAAAGTCTGTTCGTTGTGAGAGAACTCCAAGCCCAAACGATTGTCGAACCAACTACCTTCGATGCTCGCGGTGAGGTTCTCCCAATCGGCGTATTGTTGAGCCATACCGCCACTGAATAGATTCTTGCGGTAGTCGAATACGCGGCGATTTGTTATTTGGTTGGACACATGACCGTTGCTAAAGAAGGGAGCCCAGCCATCTGGAAGTCTCGTTCCATCGGAACGGTATCCGCCCGTGCGACGAATAATATTGTTCTCATCCCAAGTTTTTATTGCCATCCACTGACCCTGTGGGCCCGTAAAGCCGTTAACGGTTGCAACGGGACGTTGTGCTTCCGGGGCAAGTGCTTTATCTGCATTCGTCGCGACGAGGTAACTGTGACCACCCCGCGTCGGATTCGGATCAGTTGGATCCTGGTAAAAACGGTAATAACCTACGGATGCCTGACCAGCACCTTTAAGGTGGAAAATATTCTTGTGTGCTACGCCAGGGAAGTAATCCCCTGTGCCGCGAAAGGTTGCCGCACCCACCGCTGGACTGCTAGAGGTCGGCTTACCCAAGTTGATCCAAGGCGTGATACCGTCATTGGGTAGCACGTAGTCCGGATTGGACGAATTGCGGCTACCAACCTCTATGTTTCCGCGGGCGATGAGGTTGTAAGGAAGTTTCGCGGTTACGGACGCAAAGTAGCGGCTGTCTTCCATGAAAGCTTGCTTTTGCTCGTAGCCCCTGTCTTCGGACAGCGCCGCGACACGGATGGCTAAATTGTCGTTAACCATTTTGTTGTACCGAAACGAGTACCGAGCGGTTCCGTTTTCATCGGTTTGGATACGAACACGACCCCGGTCGCCGTAGAAATCAGCGCGGATGGTCGAGGCGTTGATGATACCACCGGGGCTACCCAGACCGAAGAGGGCCGAGTTGGCGCCACGTTGAACTTCGACACGGTCGGTGTTGAAGGTATCAAACGGGATGTTGGTGATGAAATAATCACGGGTGAGGTCGGCACTAGCTAATCCACGCACTCGGGTATAGCCGCCACTGGGGTCACCGCGTTGTTGGGCAGGAATCGGGTTCGCCCCTTGGGAACCGGAGTGATTTCCGCCCAGACCACCGACTTCAGTGTTAGGAGTGAAGATGAGAACATCTTCGAGATTGCTGGCATCGGTATCACGAAGGAATTCCTCATTCACGATAGAGATCGAAGAGCCAATATCGCGCATGTCAGTGCGCAGACGAGTGCCGGCGAGAGTGGAGGTCGCTCGATAGCCGTCATCCGTTCCACCAGTGACCTCGAAGGGTGATAGTTCATAAAGCTCTTCATCAGAGGAGCTGTCCTGGGCTAATAAACCCACGGACGCAAAAATGCTGCCTAATGACAGCAAGGTTCTTAGTAGTTTAGCTAAACTCATAGTATACTTATAGTTGATGGGGTAAAGATCAGTTTTAATTT
>CALDFV010000257.1 GCA_937942145.1 uncultured Opitutaceae bacterium | reverse complement strand
GAATCCGGCCCGTTCCGGATTCTCTTTTGGAACGAAAAGCAAGGCTTTGATCGCGAGAGGAGCATCGGCGCTAAAATGGAGTCGATATCGCGGCTCATCCCATGCGTTTGCCTGGAATTTGTAGAACTCAGTGTACTCTTCGTCCTTGATTTCCGATTTGCCGCGCAGCCAGAGGGCGTCGATCGTGTTGACCTTTTCATCATTCAGTTTGATCGGAAACTGGACAAAGCTAGAGTACCGCTTTATGATCTCTTTGATGGTTTCATCTTTGGCGAAGCTCTTATCATCATCTTTTAATGAAAGGACGATTTTGGTACCTCGGCGTTGGCCCTCTACTTCTTCTACTTCGTAGCTACCGGCTCCCGTGCTGGTCCAAACATGACCCGATTCGCCTTCCTTCCATGAGCGCGAGTAGACTTTGACCTCATTCGCTACCATGAATGCGGAGTAGAACCCGACCCCGAACTGGCCGATCAGATTGTCGTTCTTGGTACCACCTTCTTTGAGAGCCTCAAGGAATTGCTTAGAGCCTGAATGGGCGATCGTACCGAGGCTTTTGACCAGTTCCTCTTTGGTCATGCCGATTCCAAAGTCCTGAATGGTGATGGTATTGGCGGTGTCGTCGGTGGATATCTTGATTTCAAGCTCGAGGTCTTTGTCGAAAATCTCCTTCTCGGTGATTTTAAGGTGACGGAGCTTTTCTGAAGCGTCGGACGCATTGGATATCAACTCGCGAACGAAAATCTCCTTTTCGGTGTAGAGCGAATGGATGACGATATCTAGGAGCTGTTTGATTTCCGCCTGGAACTCATGCTTTTCTACGTTGGGTGTGCTCATATTTGAATATGTCTATTGCTTGGTGAAAACCTAAATGCGTTACCGACTCAGCAATCGGCTTCAAGTTCATTTTTCGCTTTTGGGAAAACGAATGATCCTGCGATTGGCGGTTGTTCCGATTTCAGGACTGGTTGCCGCAGGGGATGCTCACCGGAAGCCCCGTGTACTAAACTTATCCGGCACAGCGTTTATCCCGGTTGACTGGATCGGGCAGCCGCCACGTTATCAAGTCTTTTGGAATAGGGTATCGGCCTGATTCGGTTAGTGAAGAACCAGATCCCGCAGTGCCGGGTAACAAGCTTGCTTACTTTTTCGTGTCCGGAGTCTCGATCTCGAATCCGTGTATCTTGTCTTCTTCCTCTTCAGGAGTGGTGAGCACTTTGTGGATGCACCAGGAGAAAAGGCAGGTTACCGAACCGACTGAAACAATCATTATAATCCATCCGCCTAGTGTCATTTCGCGTTCCCTCCTTCATCGTTTGGTTTGAATTTCGGCGCGATGGCCGTGAGTATCGTGAAAAATGCGGCTACGAGGATGATGAGCGCTACGCTAAATCGAGCGACTCCATTCGGTTGGATAAACAAGTCATTAACGTAGGAAGAGTAGTCTTGCTCGCCGGTGAGGATATTGTAGCCGAAAACGTTTTGGATCGTCCAAAGGGCGAAAATAATCAGGAGAAAAGTAGGCGTGACGTACTTCATGATAACTCCGTAGATGGGGGGCACCTTGAAGAGCGCCCCTTGGTTCGCCATCTTTAGGCCGCGCTTGATCCCGATTACCCACCCGAATATGATGATCTGGATGGTCGCGAGAACGAAGATTAGAAAGGTGCCTACCCAGAAATCTATGGTGTCGAGGGCCTTGAGGTCTTTGCTGAAGTAAACGACGAATCCGCTGCCTAAGGCGGTTATGATTCCGAGGACGCTCACGGACTTTTTCCGATCGATATCCATGGATTCCTCGAGAAACGCAATGCCCGGCTGAAGCATAGAAAGGGAGCTTGTAACCGCTGCGAGGAACAGGAGGAAGAAAAAGAGAAACCCGAAAAGGGCGCCGGCGGGCATTGAAGCGAAAACCATGGGCAAGGCATTGAATCCCAGGCCCAAAGTCGAGCCCGTGGCTCCGGCGATTCCAAGGAAGGTGAAGGCTGCCGGCACGGTCATCAGACCCCCTAAGCCGACCTCGCAAAACTCGTTTGCGGAAGTTGCCGCTAAACCGCTCAAAACGACGTCATCCTTTCGCTTGAGATAGCTGGAATAGTTGATGATGACACCGAAACCGATACTGAGCGAAAAGAATATTTGACCGGCCGCGTCCAGCCAGAGCTGAAAGTTCAATAGTTGTTGCGTGAGCGAAACCTTCCGAACTCTCAGCGACCCATCTGCGGCGGCTTGGGCAGTGGCGGTGGCGATCGCGTTTTCTCCAACCACTTCGTTGATCTTGGTCCAAACCCCATCGCTATTCTGTGATTCGACGATGGTCTTCGAGGGGTTCCACATGTAACCGAGGCCGTTGTTGACGTTCAGATCGGGATTGGCCGGATCGGGGGTTCCAATTGTGAGAACTCGAATGAGAACGACAAAAGCGAGTATCATGAGCGCAGGCATCGCATACTTGCAGAATAGCTCGATACCTCGAGACAAGCCTCGATAAATCAGAATAAAATTGAGGATAAAGACGGCGACGAGAAACCAGCCCACTTGTTTAATCCCAAAGCCAAAGGCAGATCCGTCAGCGCCAGCTCCAACGAAGGCGCCAAAAAACGCGCTCGCTTCCTCCCCGCTAGCGAAGTCCAGATTGCCAGCGAGAAAGTTGACCGAGTATCCCAGGCACCACGCTTCGATGTAGACGTAGTACATGTAGATCATGACAGGAATAAGCACTCCAATCACGCCAAAGTACTTGTAGTTCGATTGCCCGGTGATGGCGGCTAGAATTCCGGGGCTGGAATTGCGTCCTTTTTGTCCGCCGGCTCGGCCCATGGCCCATTCCGCCCAGCAAATGGATAGCCCAATGATGAGAAAGGAAACGAAATAGGCGAGCATGAAGGCGCCTCCTCCGTGTTTAGCTGCTAGCCCAGGAAAGCGGAGGAAATTTCCAAGTCCAACGGCGCTGCCGGAGACGGCTAGGATAATCCCGATGCGCGAATTCCAGGACTCTTTGGGGTGGGAGGAACTCATTGGTCTACGGTTTTAGGGAGGGGCAACTTGAACGCCAGAAAAAAGACTCGATCGCAATTTTTGGATAGAACCACGGTATTCTGAAACGTCGATGGCACATGACGCTGGACACCGCTGTCTTGAACTCTCTTTATCGCCCTTAGATTCATGTTTCCGGTAGTAGACAGGTACGTACTTTTTGAATGGCTCAAAATCTTTGGGCTCGTTCTCGGAGCGATGTATGGTCTGCAGTTGATCGTCGAGGTACAGGACAGCTTTTCAGATCTGCTCTATTACAATGCGGACTTTGGGCAGATCATCTTCTACTACCTGGTTCTCGCTCCGAGCTTTCTTACTATTTCTCTCCCGGCCGCAATTCTAGTATCCATATTGTATGCGCTGGGATTGCTCCATCGTAACAATGAATTCCTCGCCTTCCGCGCTTCGGGAATGAGCGTGTCGCGGATCACGCGAACCTTGTGGTTTGCCGGAATCGGTTTGTCAGTGGGCCTTTGGTATCTGAATGCGAGTTTAATTCCCTGGTCTGTCGAGGCGTCGAGGAAACTGATGGATACCTTGGAGTGGGATCAGCAGGCGGAAACCGTTGGATCGGAAAAGGTTGGATTGGTTTATAATCTAGCCTTCGATAACCGAAAAGAGAACCGCATGTGGTTCGTCAATCGGTTTAGCGAGTACAAGCAGATGGGCTTTGGGATAACCGTATCCATGATGGATCAGGATCGTCATGAAGTGCGTCGGATTTCTGCGGAAACGGGATTCTTCAGAGAAGACCAGAGTGATTGGATCTTCCTTAATGGTCGGGATAGCCGGTATGCGGCGGCGGATGGGGAATTGATAAGAACGTTGCCGTTCGAAAAGCTGGAAGCCGAGGAGCTGGATGACGATCCTAGTTTGATGTTGCTGCTCGGTGAGCGACCAAAGGATCTGTCTTTTCTCGAGCTGAAGATGATTACCGAGAATTTCACTTTGGATGAGAATCCGAAGATACTCGAATATCTAGTGCGGCTTCAGGCCCTTATGGCGGGAGCGGCGAGTTGTCTGATCGTGACCGGGCTCGCAATTCCGTTCGCGGTCTCTGGGGTCCGCGTGAACCCTGCGGTGGGAGTTTCCAAGTCTTTGGCCCTGTTTTTTGGATACTACATCATGACGAGTGTTTTGAATTCGCTTGGAAAGCAAGGGGTTTTGTCGCCAGAGGTGGCGGCTTGGACTCCAAACATTTTCATGATTATTCTAACTTATGTATTGGTAAGGCGGGTACGGTAATATTTTTTCAATCAATCTCTAGGATTTGTCTATGTCACAGAAGAGGACTGAAATATCAATTTTGCTCGAAAGCGAAAGCGAACGTGAAAACGTTCTCATTCAAGGTTGGGTGCGTACGCGGCGCGATTCCAAGGACTTCTTTTTTCTCGAGGTCAATGACGGCTCGTGTCTCAAGAATCTCCAGGTCGTGGTCACGCGGGAAATCAGCGAGTTTGAGACGCTAAAGTCGATTCGAACGGGTTCTTCAGTGTCGGTAGTCGGCAATCTTGTCGCTTCTCAGGGGAAGGGGCAGAAATGGGAGGCTATGGCCAAAGAGGTTGCGCTTTTGGGAGACTCGCCTGAAAACTACCCATTGCAGAAAAAGCGTCACTCGCTCGAGTTCATGCGGGAGATATCCCACCTCAGACCGAGAGCGAACATGTTCGGCGCCGTTTTCAGGATTCGAAGCCGACTGTCCTTTGCGATTCATCGATATTTCCAGGAAAACGGGTTTTTCTATGTGAATACACCCGTCATAACCGCGAGCGATTGCGAGGGAGCGGGGGACCTGTTCAAGGTCACAACGATCGACCTGCACGAGCCTCCGAGGTCGGAGGATGGACTCATCGACTTTGCCCACGATTTCTTCTCCCAGAAAACCTATCTAACGGTGAGCGGTCAACTTGAAGGGGAGGCCTTCGCGACATCGTTGGGCAAGATCTACACGTTTGGGCCGACGTTTCGGGCTGAGAATTCGAATACATCGCGTCATGCGAGCGAGTTTTGGATGGTTGAGCCTGAAATCGCGTTTTGCGATTTGCAGCAAGATATGGATTGGGCGGAAAGCTTTGTAAAATGGGTTACTCGGGAAGTGTTGGATACCTGCCAATCGGATCTGGAGTTGTTCTTTAACTTTGTGGACAAGGGGCTGGAAGAGCGCCTTCGATTTGTAGTTGAGCGTCCCTTCCACCGCGTTTCCTACACGGAAGCCATTGATATCCTTCACGCTTCCGGCAAGAAGTGGGAGTATCCAGTCGAGTGGGGCGCCAATCTCCAGTCCGAACATGAGCGGTACCTGACGGAGGAGCATTTTAAAAGCCCGGTGACCGTCTACGACTACCCGAAAGAAATTAAGCCGTTTTACATGCGGACGAATGACGACGAAAAGACAGTGGCCGCCATGGACGTTCTGGTTCCTGGCATAGGCGAGATTGTGGGAGGAAGCCAGCGGGAGGAGAGACTGGATGTTCTTCTGGAAAACATGAAGCACCACGGTATCAGCGAAGAAGACTATAGTTGGTATGTCGATTTAAGGCGTTTCGGTAGCGTGCCTCACGCGGGCTTTGGGCTTGGGTTTGAGAGGCTGCTGATGTTCATTACGGGTATGGGCAACATACGGGATGTGATTCCCTTTGCCCGGACGCCAGGGAGTATTTGACGCATTTCCAGTTTTGCTTATGGATCCTATACAATATTTCAATCGGTACAATCAGGCGATTGAAACCGAGACGGTTTACGGCGAATCGTATTTAAGATGGACCTACGAGAACCCGTTCGGTCGGCTGGCGTTGAATATTCTCGTAAAGCGTTCCGTGTTCAACAACTGGTACGGTTGGCGAATGGATCGATCCAGTAGCCAATCAAAAGTAGGGCCGTTTATTGAAGACTACGGGATCGATATGGAGGAGTGTGTCGAATCGAAGGAAAGTTTCGGCACCTTTAATGAGTTCTTTTACCGAAAGCTAAAACCTTCGGCCCGTCCACTATCTGAGGGAGAGGAGACGGTTTGCTTTCCTGCGGATGGGCGACACATTGCAATTCCAGACCTCTCAAGTGTCGAAAGGGTCTATGTCAAAGGGCAAGCGTTTGATCTAAGCGCATTTTTAGGAAGTGATGAGCTAGCGGATACGTTTTCGCGAGGATCTGCAGTGATTTCAAGACTCTGTCCTGTCGACTATCACCGATTCCACGCGCCGGTCGCTGGAAAACTGGTAGACCAGAAGTTGATTGGGGGCTCGCTTTTCAGTGTGAGCCCGATCGCGCTTCGCAGGAAGCTGTCCTATTTGTGGGAGAACAAGCGCGTATTGACGTTGGTTGAAACAGAACACCGAGGGCTAGTCGCTTTCGTCGCGATTGGGGCTACTTGTGTGGGCCGCATTCATATGACGAAAGGAAAAGGCGAAAGCGTGGCGAAAGGAGGCGAGCTTGGCTATTTCGCCTTTGGAGGTTCCTGTGTAGCGACCTTTTTTGAAAAAGGCCGGGTGGACTTGGCCGATGACCTTGTTGTACAGTCGAGCAAGTCAATTGAAGTGTATTCAAAGATGGGGGACCGCTTGGGAACGTGGCGTTAGCTCTTTAGCTGGTCGATTCCGGTTCAGCGCTTGTGTTTTCAGCGGTTAGGCACGCTTCGCAAATGCACGATTCGTTACGGTAGCGAAAATCGCGATCCGGATGGGATTTGTCCGTGGCGCCGCATTGTTCGCAAATGTGAAAAGGTTCGGCCTCGAATTTCTCTTTTTCAGCTTTTTTGACCGCTACCCTTTTTTTCGACTTGAGCGTTAGCATAATGTCTTTCCCGAAAAACAGGAAGTAGTTGGATACGCTGGCGGTGATGAATACTTTGCCCTGCCACCCAGAACTAAAGAAGAATATCAGGAGCATCCCCCAGCTGAGCCATCCCAGCCACCTCACTTTTACAGGAAGAATGAAGAAGAGGCGAAATTCAAAATCGGGGAATAGGTAGGCGAAAGCGAGGAATGTCGTTTGGCCCCAGATAAAATTGGTGATCGGGTAGCCGGGCATGAGAAAGCCTACAGCCATCCCTAGAAAGGCCCCTACGATGAGGTATACGTTGAGCCGAAAAGCGCCCCATTGCCCTTCTAGCGCACTGGTCACCATGTAGAAAATATACCAAGCGAAAAACAGGAAAAGCATGCTTCCGACCGCGGGCGGGAAAAAGGGGAAAGCGAACACCCTCCAAATCTCACCTTGGAGGACCAGCCGGGAATCGAAAACCATGAGTTCGAGAAGCGGGCTCGTTTTGTCGGGATTTAGCGTGCTCATGGCCAGCAGCCAGACCGCCACCTGACCGATGACGATGTACATAGCGATATTGGGTATCGCGTAGGCCCCTAGTTTTCGTTCGAGCTTATCCAGAATATTCATACAATTTTCGTTCCGGAAAGCGGTTATTCGGGAAAGGGAAATGAGGCGACGGTTTCAATGCTGATCCCTCCGCGGGATTTCTGAATCGTCGTAACGCGGCAGCTTTTGGGGGAAATATCGTTGACGACTCGATCCCGTATTTCCGCTGCTAGCTTCTCAGCAAAAACGGCACGCGAAGCGAATGACCACAGGTAAAGCTTCAGGCTTTTAGATTCGATACAGAGAGATTGGGGGAGGTACTCGATTCTGACCGTATAGAAATCGGGCTGTCCTGTTACGGGGCACGAACTGGTGACTTCGTCAGAGGTCATCGTAACCTGTGATATCCCTTCAGGAGCTGGGAAAGTGTCCAGTTCCTCTATGGGTTGTTTGACTGATTTTCCCAAGTACTTTGATTCCATTGCCTCCTTAAAAGCACCACAGGTAAGTGGCTATCTTCCGAGTGGCAAGCATGGTTTTGGTAAGGTAGTGGTGAAAAGCAGGCCGCGGGGATTTATCGTTTGCAAACCAGGTCGGGAGCCGCAATCAAGCGATCGATGAAACCAATATTGCTCGTACTGGCGGCTGGAATGGGAAGTCGTTTTGGAGGCCTCAAGCAAATCGAACCAGTGGGGCCCAATGGTGAGTGGATCCTCGACTTTTCCGTTTTCGACGCCCTCGAAAGTGGATTTGGAAAGGTGGTATTCGTAATTCGGGAGGAAATGGCGTCGGCATTTAGCGTGGTGCGAGATCGATATGCAGGCCAGGTAGAGGTGGAGTTCGCTTTCCAGAACGCGAGTGACCTGCCTTGTCGACAAGAGCTGGCGGCGAATCGGGAAAAGCCTTGGGGGACGGGGCATGCCGTTTATTCTGCTCGCCAAGCGCTCGATGCCCCATTCGCTGTGATTAATGCGGATGATTTTTATGGTAGGAGCGCCTTTCAGTCGTTGGGTTCGTTCCTGAGCCAGCTGGAGGACTCCGCGAACGAGTACGCATTGGTCGGATACGAGCTTGAGAATACATTGTCTGAGAATGGAACGGTTTCTAGGGGAATCTGCCATTCATCGGATGGGATGACGCTCGATTCAGTGGAAGAGCACACCCAGATTCGTAGTGATGAAAATACAGGATCGATTTTAGCTCTAAATGGGTCGAATCTAGAGGTGACGCTGAGGCGTGATGATCGGGTTTCGCTTAATTGCTGGGGATTTCCCGCGTCGTTCACGTCTTCGCTGGAGAACCTTTTAGAGGCATTCCTAGAGCGATACGATGTCGCTACCCAGGAGGAGTTCTATTTGCCTTTTGCGGTGGACTCGCTGTTGCAAGCGGGAAAAGCGAAGGCCCGTATACTGGATTGCTCGAGTCGATGGCTGGGGGTGACTCACCGCGAAGACTTGCCTCATGTGAAAGGGGAGATTGCTAAACTGTTCGCCCAAGGCGAGTATGTGGCTCCTTTGTGGTAGCCGTGCCGCCTAGCTTCTAGGGGCGACTTTAACGCGGTCGCCATCGTCGAAAAGGTGCAGGTTTTCAACGATCACTTGATCTCCATCTGAAAGGCCATCAAGCACCTCGATCATTGTCACACTAGTGTACCCGAGCTGTATTTCTTTCCGTGATACGATTCCATCTTTAACTACGAGTACGTCATTTCTAACGACTGCCTGTCGAGGAATGAGGAGGGCGTCTTCGTGTTCGTTGAGAGTGATTACGGCATCTCCCGTGAGTCCTGGATCGAGACGCTCTCTTTCAATGTCTACTTCTAAATGGACGGTGAATCGCTGTGTTGTTGGATCGGCAACCGGAATGATTTTCTCCACTTTCGCGTCGAATTGCTCGAGCTCAATTCCCAGGAAAGAAACTTGGGCAGGCATTCCTGGTCCAATGCCAACAAAATGTTCCTCGCTTACTTTCATTTCCACGATGCGCGTCTGAGAAACGACTTTGGCTACCTGGTAGCCTCCGCCGATTAAATCCCCCTCATGGGCATGGACTTCGGTGACAATTCCGTCAATGGGCGAGATGATCGTCATTTTCTCCTTTTGCCGTTTGAGACGCTTAATCGCGTTCTCCAGATTTTGCAGCGTTTCTTCGTTCCTTAACTTTTCCCGGGCGATATCGTCCTCCGCCTTTTCCACGGCTCGTTGGTATTTTCTGAGGTCCATTTCCCGCACACCGCCATTGTTAAACCGGAACTGTACGTCTTCAAGCGCATCTTTGTGGGTCTCGAGAGAAAGCTCCAAGGGAGATTGGATTTCAAGATTGCGTTGGGCGCGGCTCAACTCGTTCTCCGCTTTTTCTATCTCGAGATCAATATCCCCTGTATCCAGAACGATTAGGACTTCACCGGCAGTGACGGTTCCTCCCTTTTCGAGGTTGGACTTGATGACGCGACCCCCATGTTCACCCTTTATGAACATTTCCTTTTCAGCTAGCACGTGAATGGTACCGGGCACTGCGTTGACGGCCATGCCTCTCTCGGTTTCAGTTACGATCGCAATGGGAACAGACCGTGAGAATAGTAGAAACCCAACTACCAGAAGGGCTGCGACGGGGATCAGAATCTTGAATACAGTGCTGACTTTCATTTCGAGTTGCTAAATTCTTTCGTTATTGGCTCCGTTGATCGATAAATTTCTGGGCGAATGTATCGAAGCCTAGGAGCGAGGAAATGTTTGCGAGCGCATTGTGGTATTCGGACCGTGACCGATTGGTTCGTACTTCCTGCGTTGCAAATGCGATCTCAACTTTTTGAAGGTCATCGGGTGACGCGCGACCGGTTTCGAAGTCCTTCTTCGTATCGTGTAGATAGCTTGATGCCTGGTTTAGCGCTTCCTCGTCTCGTTCTAGAATGCGGGCGTTCAAGTCCAGCAGCTTTTTGGCGCGCTGAAGATTGAACTCGTAGGTTGACTTTGCTGACTCGAGTTGACGTTTGACCTGTTCTATGCGGGCCATCGCGGAGATTTTGTTTCCTCTAGTAGCCCTGCCGTCGAATAGGCTCCAGCCAATTGTGATTCCGGCATATATGATCTCTTCAGCTCTTCGTCTTCCGATTTCATCCAGTTCGTATTGGGTTAAACCGACCGACAATCCGATCTTTGGTTTAAGACGCTGATTTGAAATGTGCAGATCTTTCTCTGAAAACTCTAATGATTTGGCTTGGGTCTGCACGGAAAGGCCCTGGTTCAAACGGTCATCGAAAAGCTGTTCAATAGAGGCGATTTCTGCGGCATTCAAAATGGCTTGCCGCGGAATTTCTGAAAGTAGCCCAGATGAAATCTCTTCGGAAGGAACTCCAGAAAGCCTTGCGAGTAGATCGATTTGATCATCAAGGGTGTTTTCTTTCTTCATTCGGTCGAGCTCGGCTGAGTTGAGGGTGACCTCCAGATTGTAGACTTGAATCGTAGATGCCGTTCCGGCCTTCAGACGTTCCCGCTCCAATTCGACCCGCGCCTGAGCCCTTTCGAGGTTTCGCTGGGCGAGATCAGCATCCTTTTGCGCTACCAGAATTGCCAGGTACCTTTTCCTAATATCCAGTGCTAACGTCCGATAGGCTTCGAAGGTCTTCAGTTCTTCGATTTCCAGATTTAGATTTCCTTTAGCCCGGTTTGCTTCCAGCGCTCCCCAGTGAAAGAGTGATTTCGAAAGGGTGAGTGAATAAAGGAGCCGATCGCTGATTTCGGAATCGTCCCTTTCGAAGTCTTGTTCCTTCCGCAAGGTGACATTCGTCCGTAATTGTGGATTCTTAGCAGATTTCGCAACGATCTTCCGTCCCTCGAAATCCCGCTCGACAAGGTCTCGCAGCTGGATGCTCTCAGCTTCAGTCATTGCCGCTTCGAGTAGTGCTCTAAGACCACCGATTGAGTTTTCCGGCAAGTGCTCCGACAGCTTCACCTCATTCGCATGGGTCCCCGCGGTTGCCGCTAAGAAAAGGGTGACGGCGAATAGGGCTCTGCGCAATCCAATCAGTTTCAATGAAATCCTCTCCAGCATACGTTACGATTTGTCCATTGAGAGAATGATCGGAATCGATGATTGCGAGTGGAAAATAGGCATTTCCCCGAAATAGCCATGCATTCGTTGAAATGCGATCGACTAGCGGGTTCCCTCTAATCCTAAAATTGCGCGACAGCTTCGGTGGAAATACAACTGTGTCGTTGTTCTGGAGAATTGGATTTACAACGGGTTACGGGGCGTCGTACTCTCTGCTGTCAATGCGAGCACTAGCAGCCAACACAGCTTATTTTTGGTTTTATTTCTTCTGGAAGGACCCGGAGGCTGGCTGATCGTGCGCATTTAAGTAAACTGCCATTTTAGCAAAAAGCCCTGGGTTCTTAATAGGATCCAGGGCTTTTTGCGTTCCTACCAACATTGCCATGACAACATATACCATTGAACCACAAGCTCCCTCGGAATTGGAAACAGGACAGAGCTCCTTACCGATTCCCTCTCCGCAAGATCTAAGGGCCCAAATCCCTTGTTCGGCTAGAACAAAGAAACTCGTGGCTTCGTCGAGAGCGGAGATTCAGAACATCCTCAGAGGCCTAGACGAACATCGTCTACTCGTCGTTTGTGGTCCTTGCTCAATCCACGATACGAGCGCCGCATTTGATTACGCTCAGCGTATCGCCAAATTAGCCAGCGAAGTCCGCGAAGATATCCTGTTGGTAATGCGAACCTATTTTGAAAAGCCGCGCAGCATAGTCGGTTGGAAAGGACTTCTTTACGATTCCGAACTGGAAGGAAGTTCGGCCACGGTTGGCGGATTGGGTGTCGCTCGTCGGATTCTTGCTAGCATAGCAGAGCTTGGGCTACCGTGCGCCACCGAATTTCTCAATCCGATGCTGGCGCCTTATCAGGAAGACTTTCTTTCCTATGGTTCCATCGGGGCGCGAACGGTCGAGAGCCAAATCCATCGAGAACTTGCTGCGGGTCTGGATATGCCAATTGGAATGAAGAATAACCTGGCAGGCGAAGCATTGAGCTCAATAAACGCCATCAAAGCCCCGAACCGTCCCCATAGTTTGTTCGCTAATGACGTATTAGGGAGGCCCTCAATCAAAAACGGTCGAGGGAACCCGTACGCTCACATTTTCCTGAGGTGAGGAAAGAGCGGACCGAATTTGGACATTCTTTCGGTTCAGGGAGCACATACTGGTCTTTCAAGCGATATTCTACAGTGCCCCGTCATACTTGATTGCTCACATGCGAACTCGGGCAAAAACTACCGTC
>CALDFV010000256.1 GCA_937942145.1 uncultured Opitutaceae bacterium | reverse complement strand
AGAATGGCTTCGGCACATCTGGGACAGAGTTGATCGTTATCGACGCCTTTTTGAAGGTCCGGAAACCATCTCCAGCAACGCGGACAACGACCGCCATCAGCCTTGGTTACTTTGATTTTCATTCCGCCATCGCCACTCGTGATGAGTGTTACTTGCGAAACGATAAAAAGTTCTTCGAGAAAGTTCTGGTACTTGTTAAGGAGTGAGAACGTTGGATCGGAATCTTGACCAGATAGTTCAATAAACGCGTCTAGCGACCGGCCGATGGCACCTTCCTTGCGGAGTTCTTCCAGCTTTTCATTAACGGAATTTCGAAAGTCAAGGAGGGTGGTGAATTCGCTTTCAAGTTCCGAATCCCGCCATTTGGAAGATTCGGTGGGCCATCCTTGAAGGGCCAGCGGTTCATCAACAAAATCATGATCGGAAACGAAATAGCTCCAGGCCTCATCGGAAGTGAAAGGGAGAATTGGCCCGAGAACCCGAACGATGGTACGAAAGATGTGGTAGATCGCCGTGTGTGAGGAGCGCCTGAGAGTATGATTCTCCGCTAGTGTATAGAGGCGGTCTTTGAGAATGTCATGATACAGCGCAGACAGTGTCACTGAGCAAAATTGATTGCAAAGCTGGTAGACGCGATGGAACTCGTATCGCTCATAGGCCTGTTCGCAGGCTTCGGCCAGCACAGCAGTTTTGTCCAAGGCCCAGCGATCGAGTTCGTGGAGTTCCTGAACGGGCATTCCATGTTGCTCGATTTCGAAATCGAAGAGATTTGATATCTGGAACCGGTAAGTGTTTCTGAGAAGTCGGTAGGCTTCGCCGATCGTCTTTAAGATTTCTTCGCCCATCGGAACGTCGTTCCGAAAGTCGGTAGAGGCGATCCACAACCGAACAATATCGGAGCCGAATTTGTCCATGTAGTGCTCCAAAGTCATGGCCCCTTCGCTTTTTGAAAGCTTGGTTCCATCCTGGTTCACGATAAAGCCATGAGTGAGGATACTCTTGTAGGGAGCAGCTCCCTCGCGGATTACTCCGGTCCAGAGGGAGGATTGGAACCAGCCACGATGTTGGTCGCTTCCCTCTAGATAAAGATCGCAAGGCCAGGCCAAGTTCTCGTCGTTTTTGAGTACAGCAAAGTGGCTCGAGCCGGAATCGATCCAAACATCAAGCGTATCGGTACCGGAGGTAAGTTTTTTACCCTGCCAAGAAACGGGTAGCTCAACATCCTCGAGAATCTCATCAGCGGTTTTTGTATACCAAAGATTGGTTCCGTCGGTTTCAATCTTGTCGGCGATCGCCCTTATGACGCTTGCGTCCAAGTGACCATTGCCCTCTTCGTCGTAAAACGCAGGGATTGGAACCCCCCAAGATCTCTGGCGACTGATGCACCAGTCGGGTCGTGATTCAACAGCGCCGCGAATTCTGTTTTTGCCCCAGTCAGGTATCCATCTTACTGATTCGATCGCGTCTAAAGCTTTTTCGCGTTGTCCGTCTTTGTCCAAAGCGACAAACCATTGGTCAACCGCTCTAAAGATGACCGGTGTTTTGGAGCGCCAGCAATGGGGGTAGCTATGAGTGATTTTCTGCTTCTTAACAAGCGAGCCGGCTTCAGCCAGCGCTTTCAGAACTTTCCCGTTTGCGGGGACCCAACCATCTGACTCCAGAACGGATTCCCCAACGAGAAAATCAGGAATTTGGCCATCGTCGTCGTATTCGCCTTTGTCGTTTACGGGACAGTAGATATCCAATCCGTACTTGAGCCCAGTCAGATAATCGTCAAGTCCGTGTCCGGGAGCCGTGTGAACACAACCCGTACCCGATTCGGTGGTAACGTAGTCCGCCAGAACGATCGGGCTCGGTCGGTCAATAAAGGGGTGACGTGACTCGATGCCTTCAAGGCTTTCGCCCGAGGCCGTTTGTACGATTTGCCAATTTTCCAGGCCGCAGTCTTCGGCAAAGGTTTCAGCCAGTTCTTTCGCAACGATGAATACGCGTTCGCCTGCTTCGACAAATGCGTACTCAAGTCTTGGATGCACCGCGACCGCCAGATTTGCAGGGATCGTCCACGGCGTGGTGGTCCAAATGACAATTGACAGAGGTTTCTCGATACCAAATTTCGCTTTTTCTGGAATGTCGAAAGCAGCCCAAATGGACGGGCTCGTGTGGTCCTTGTACTCAATCTCCGCTTCGGCCAAGGCGGTTTCGAAAGGGATAGACCAGTAGACCGGCTTTTTGCTGCGATAGACCAGCTCCTTGTCTACGAAAGAAGCCAGTGTTCGCAGGATCTCTGCTTCGTAGGCGGGGTTCTTGGTTTTATATTCATGGTCCCAGTCTCCTAAAACGCCGAGTCGTTTAAATTGTCTGCGCTGGACGGAAATCCAATGCTCCGAAAAGGCGTCGCACTTTTCCCTCAGTTGAGCTGTGGTCATCGTTTCGCCAGTTGCTTGGATCTCCTTGGAGACCTTATGTTCGATGGGTAGACCATGACAGTCCCACCCGGGGATATACGGTGTCCGGAAGCCTTTGGCTGCTTTGTAGCGAAGCACGATTTCCTTGAGCGTCTTATTCAGGGCGTGGCCAAGGTGAAGGTCCCCATTGGTAAAGGGAGGGCCGTCATGGAGCAGAAAAAGCTCTCCATTTTGGTTCTTCTGCTGGATTTTGCCGTACAAATTGACGTTTTCCCAGTGGCCTACTCGGGCAGGTTCACGCTTGCCAAGATTCGCCCGCATGGGGAAGGAAGTCTGTGGCAATTTGAGCGTATCTTTATAGTTTTCAGCCATGCCCTAGGTGAAGAATGGGCGGATATTGCCGATCGGTCTCTGAGTGTCAAGGTCGGAGAAACCGCTTGCGAAAAGGGTTTGCCAGCGAGGTTCCCAATGATCGCGGGAAACCGATAAGTCTGCTTGGTAATCGCCTACAGCGTAGTGGCGAATTGTATCCGATTGTAGAGCAAATGGGTATTTTCGGGAACGATTCGGTCGACGACAATGGATGGGTCGAAGTTTGGCTCGGTATCGATACGAATACCCTCCTCCAGCCCGGGTAGCACGAAATCGGCGATGAAATCCATTCCCCCGCGAGGTTTCAGCCATTTATAGTAGAGATCTGTCTCTTGAGTCTCGATTACGATGTCAGCGTGGAGCCTCATGCTGCAGATGAGAGTGAGGTCGCGGAAAGAAGAGAACCAAGTGGGTGGATTGACCAGTTCGTCTTTGATTAATATGACCATAATCGTTGTGAGCATCCATCGAGCCAAACGGACACGGGTATTTTGAAATATCGGCATTTTCGACGCTTTTATGGGCAAATTCGTTCCATAAATGAGCAAATTTGGGCAATTTATCTTAATATTAGCGATCTGTGATTGGACGATATGCTTAGTCGCCGAATTGAAGTTGCATTCTCTTGGATCTTCCTACCAATGTTCGCGCTCACTTTTGACCTCGCCTCAAAGGCGAACTCGATCGAAGCGAAAAACAAATGAAACGAACGCATCATTGTGGCCAACTACGCGGAAGCGATGTTGGGAAACTGGTATCATTGATCGGATGGATCGACTCCATTCGCGATCATGGCGGTATCCTCTTTATTGATCTGAGGGACCGCGAGGGCCTTACTCAAGTTAAGGCTAATCCGAATAGCGATGATAGCGATTTCAATGCGACGGTGCATCGCCTGAGGGACGAATCCGTGATTGAGATCAAGGGAGTTGTAGAGGCTCGTGATGGAGATAATGTAAACGCTTCTCTTCCAACGGGGGAAATCGAGGTGGAGATTAGCGAGGTCGTCGTGCACAATATTTCTGAAACGCCCCCGTTTCCGATCGATGACGAAAAAGGAGACCGGGTAAATGAGGATCTCCGTCTGACGTACCGTTATTTGGATCTTCGTCGTGGCAAGATGCGCCGAATGCTCAAATTGCGTCACGAGACCACCAAGTCGATCCGCAACTACATGGACGAGAGAGGGTTCTACGATATCGAAACCCCTACGCTTTTCAAAAGCACCCCGGAAGGGGCTCGCGAATACCTTGTGCCCAGTCGCATTCAGCCGGGACACTTCTATGCGTTGCCCCAGTCGCCACAGCAGTTCAAGCAGATGCTTATGGTAAGCGGTGTAGAACGCTATTTCCAGATCGCCCGTTGCTATCGCGACGAAGATCTGCGGGCAGACCGGCAAATGGAGTTTACCCAATTGGATATTGAGCTCTCGTTTGTCGACCGCGAAGAGATGTACTCCATTATGGAAGGACTGATGAAGCGCGTTTGGAAGGACACGCTGGGCTTCGAGATCCCGACCCCATTTCCACGCATGCCTTTCCAGGAAGCGATGGACCGTTATGGGGTCGACAAGCCGGATACGCGATTCGGTCTCGAACTCTCGGATTTCTCAGAGACGTTTGCGAGTTCCTCGTTTAAGGTCTTTTCGGCCACGGTCAAGAATGGTGGAGTAGTAAAGGCGTTCAAGGCTCCAACGTTGGCCAACGTGACGCAGGGTGAGCTCAAAAACTTAGAAGAAGTCGCCAAATCGCTTGGAGCGAAGGGGCTGGCCTTCATCAAGATCGAAGGCGGCGAATGGAAGTCGCCTATCGTCAAATTCTTTTCGGATGAGGAGAAAGCAACCCTGCAGGAAAAGCTGGACCTCGAAGAAGGTGATATCGTCTTTTTTGCCGCATCTGAATGGGAACAGGCTTGCGCGATCTTAGGACGCATCCGTCTGGAATGCGGCGAACTGCTCAAGAAGCGAGGGAAGCTCGAAATTCCATCGGACCAATTTGATTTCCTTTGGGTTGTGGATTTCCCATTGATGACCTACGAGGAAGAACATGGCCGGTACGTAGCGTCTCATCATCCGTTTACCTCGCCGGTGCCGGAGGATAGCCATTTGCTGGATTCCGATCCGAAGAGGGTCAGAGGGCAGCATTACGACCTAGTATTGAATGGCGTCGAGTTGGGAGGTGGAAGCATTCGTATCCACCAGGCGGATCTGCAAAAGAAGATCTTTGAAGACGTGCTGCAGATTCCTGCTGATGTGGTGGAGAGCCGATTTGGCTACATGCTTGAAGCATTCAAGTACGGAGCTCCGCCGCACGGAGGTATCGCTTTTGGACTGGACAGGCTAGTGATGATCCTTTGCGGAATGTCTAGTATTCGAGAAGTGATTGCATTTCCAAAAACGCAGAAGGGCCAGTGTCTTATGACGGAAAGCCCAAGTCCCGTGTCGGAAAAGCAACTCAAGGAGCTACACATCGAAACGACGCTTCTAGAAAAACAGCAGTGATGATCCCGCTGCAAGAGCGGTGGCATTGGAGCCACTGCCTTAGAAAATGGAAATCTTGAATGAACCGCTCTAATTTGAGCGGTTTTTTAGTAGGGGGCGCCCAAAAGGTTACAATTGAGCGCGCAGGGGAGATCGCATTCTTCAAATAGCATTACTTTTCAGCAGTTTTGTGCATATTGGTCGGAAATCTGACGAAGCTGAGAGAGATGGCATGCGAGTTGCTGAATCCGGGTGATTATCCGCTGTGAAAGAACAGCAACAATTCCTGATGAACTAAACCTTACGAACGTCATGATAAAACTCCTCACTAAATTTCCCGGACCATTGCTCTTTGCTTTGATAGCAGCAATGATGGCAGGTTTAACGCCAGCCTTCGCGCAAGAAGAGGCAGGCCCGGTCGATGAGTATCTCGAGCTTGTCGAGGCATCGGGAGCCGAATATGCACCTGCATTCGACTTCTTTACCGTATCGATGCTTTGGACGGTGATTGCTGCGGCACTCGTCTTCATAATGCACCTTGGATTTGCCACGCTAGAGGCTGGGCTGACCCAATCGAAGAACACCATAAACATCCTTTTCAAAAACGTATGGATCATTTCAATCGGA
>CALDFV010000255.1 GCA_937942145.1 uncultured Opitutaceae bacterium | reverse complement strand
TCTGCGCGTACACCGCGGAGCAGCATCGCCATTCTTCGCGCCAACCCCTGAAGCGGGCTGCCGGAAGGTTTAATCTGCGAATGAGGATCGTGGAGATATTGTTCGCTCCAATGAGGCGGGCTATCGATTCAATCGCGCATGGCGATTTTTATCTCCTTGCCATCGCCGTTGACAAGGAGCTCCGCGGCGACGGCGTCGGCTCTGTCTTGATGGACTTCGTTGAAGAGCGGGCTCGCGCGAGCAGAGCGACTCGACTTTCCCTCGACGTTTCAGCTAGGAATGAGGGAGCTTGCCGATTCTACGAGCGTCGCGGGATGGGCGTCGAATCGCAGTGGCCGACGCGATTTTCTATACCGGGATTGACCTTCTATCGAATGACGAAAGGGCTCTGAGCCTTCAACGGGTATCGTCTTTTATGGCATATATTGGGAATGATTCGGGCGAGATTGATGAAACCCCTAACGAATCGCTCCAGTTGGGTTGGCCCTGCGGGCCTCGCAGCTGAGCTCAAGCGTCCCTCTGAACGCTTCCGAGACGCCTTCTAGTTTCTCCGTTTAAACAGCGGCTGCGACGACTGTATATACGAGAAGAGATCGGTCAGCGAATCCGAGTCGAGTCCGGTGAGGAGTCCGGGAGGCATGAGGGACACACCGGCGCTCGCTAGGCTTTCAATGTTGGATTGGTCGATGGGGACGGGTTGGCCTCCTGCGGGCCGGAGGACGATGACGTGCTCATCTTGATCGGCAATGAATCCGGCGAGGGTTTGGCCGTCTTTGGTTTTGACGATGTAATTCTCGTAGCCCTCTCTGATCTCTGCATTAGGTCTTACTATAGCGATTAAGAGGCTTTGCAGATCCTGGCGCTGGTACCCGGTTAATTCGGGTCCGATATTTCCACCCTCTGAGTGGAGCGTGTGGCAGGCGGCGCAGCGTTGATTGTAGAGCTCCTTGCCATGGTAGGGGTCGGGTGTATGGGAATCGCTGTAGAGCAGGGTGCGCAAGCGATTGATCTCCTCGACTTCCTCGTCCGTGCCGCCGGCCGAATCTATCCAAATCCCATCCAAGAGGGAATTGAGGTTCGAGTCACCGAGGTGACGGAGACTGGTAATTGCCGAAGGTGGAATCAGGTCTTTCGCGATCGTGCCAGACTTCACTTTTCCCATCCAGTGGATTGCCCATTGGGGGCGACTGGAGAGCAGCGTTTGGGCGGCGGTTTTGAGGGTGTCTGGAAAACTAGAGTACAAGCTCGATATGTGAATTCCCACTCTTGGATCGTCATAAGCGCGAAGCGCGGACAGAGTGACCTCTTGCGTGGCCTCGCTGAAATCCTCGAATCTCTCAAGTAGGGTGGCTAGCAATTGAGGCTGAGGAACTTCTCCCAGCGTTTCGATGATTCTCTGTAGTTCGATCTCGGAAGTTCTGGCGCTGGTTATAGCTGCTTTGGCTCGAACGAGAGATTCAGGTATCTGCTGCCGTAGTTGCATGGCTAATGAGCCGCCGCCGGCTTTGCTCAATTCGCCTAGAAGTTCTTCGGGTAGTCCGGTCATCGAGCGACCGCGGTAGGCTTCTTCGAATCCCGCCAGCAGCCGATCCTTGGAGGCTTGATTCGGGGCGAGGCCAAGGAGTCGTGCCGCTTCCCGCAAATACTCGCGGCTTCCTTCGGCAGCCAGCCTTCGCATGATAAGACTGAGCAGCGAATTTTGAACCATGTCTTGAGCGAAGAGCGAAGGGTCTTCAAAGAGACTGACGACTTGCTTAGGGTCGCTGGAGGCAAAGGACTCCATAGCCCACCAGACGAAAGAAGGAATGTAGCGGTCTTGTGCGTCCTCACTCCGCTTAAGCAGTTCCTTGACAATCTCAAGTCCGCCGGATGTTTGGAGGCGCTTGGCCGAGGAGGCGAGTTGCTGCCGCACCTCGATGTTTGGATCTGAGGCTGCCGTACTAGCGAGTAGGAGATATTCCTTGTCATTCGCTTCGTAGTCGTCGGCGATGAGACGTATTGCCCATTTCCTTACATGAGGATTGGTGTGGGAAAGTGCGATCTGCCGTTCCTTAGGATCGAACGCTCCCAGGAGGTTTATCGCCCAAAGCGCTTCGAGAGCATTCTGCCCGGTTTCGTTCCTTAGCCAGTTTTGCAAGGTGGGGAGAATAGACTTGTCCTGACGCTGATTGATCAGGCGCCTCGCGGTATCTCGATACCAGCGTCGCTCATCCCTCAGAAGCATAGCGAGCTCTTGAGTCGAGGCATCTCTCAAGTCTAGTTTTGGGAATTGGTAGGAGCCCTCGGAACGAACCCGGTAGACACGCCCATCCTTGGGGCTAATGCGGCCCTCGTGGTTCTCCATGTGGTTGATTTGGGAGTCGTACCAGTCTGCGATATAGAGCGCTCCATCGGGTCCCGTATCCGCGTAAACGGGACGAAACCAGCGATCATTGGAATCGATAATGAGATCGATGGACTTGGCATGAAAGGTGGGGCCTTGCGGGACCAGCTCCGAGGCGAACACGCGTCCGGCCAAAGGATTCGTGGTAATCATCGAGCCGTGATACCTTTCGGGAAAGGAGGTTTCGTCGTAGACCAGCAGGTTCGTGGTTACGCGCTGTGACGTGGATTCTTCAATACCGTTGAAATAGTCGTAGGCATGGGGATTGGAAAGCTCGCCGTGCTTGCCGAAGTTCTTCCGATTATAGGAGCCCTGCATGAAGTGATAGCCCAATTTGCCACCCTCGTTTGTCCCGGCGTAAAGGCGGCCTAGAGAGTCAAACTGGCAGCTCCACATGTTAGATCCGCCTTCAGCAAAGATTTCGTAGAGGCGCTTTTCCGGGTGGTACCTCCAAATAAGCTGCCCGACACTTTTGATGGGCGGGTCGTCTCTACCAGTTACCTCAATCGCAGCGGTAACGGTGGACCCCTGGGAACCATAAAGCCATCCGTCGGGACCCCAGTTGAGACTACTAGCGATGGAGTGCGAATCCTCGATTCCAAATCCACGCAAATGGACCTCCGGCGGCCCCTCGACAATATCGTCTTGGTTTTCGTCGTGATAGAAGAGGAGGTAGGGAGGCTGCAGCACCCAGACGCCATCACGATCCCAGGCGACGCTGGTGACGAGGCTCAGGCCATCTACGAAAGTCTTTATCTGGTCAAAGTCTCCGTCTCCATTAGAGTCTTCATGAATCGTAATGAGGTCTGCCCCAGGAACGTGGTTGGGGTGGCCCGGAGGAGCGGGAACTTGATCGTAAGTGTTGCGCCAAAAGGTGTCGCGGCTCTTTATTGCCAGTCCGGCGGGAGTCGGGTACTGCCGGTATTGCACCATCCAGAGGCGGCCCCTTTCGTCGAAGCGTAAAAACGATGGCTGCTCAACGAGCGGCTCCGAAGCGATCAGGTCGATTGTGAGCCCCTCGCCTGCCGCTAGATTCGCGAGTGAATCCGCTGCAGTAAGTCCGCCACTGATAGCTACTTTAGCGCGTGTGCGGTCGTTGTCTTGAGCTTGGGAAAGGGGAGCTTCGATTGCCAACGCGATGCAGACGAGAATCGATTTCAGGATAAATCTCCGTGGGTACACGCTGATGATGATTGTGTTCCTTTAAAGCGGGGTCGAGCGAAAAGGGTTTGGGTTGGGGCGTGGTTCGGGGGACGTGGATGGTGGGGATATTGGCGACCTATCGTGGCGAATTCTGGTAGGGCGGTTTATCCCTAAACCGCCGCGATTCGTCGGCACTGGATAGACTAACGGCTGACTAGGGGTAGTCAGCCCTACCTCGTGCCAAGCCCCGGTTCGCCTTTCGTAGGAGCGGTTTTACACCGCGATAATATGAGGCTTTGGATCGCGGTGTAA
>CALDFV010000254.1 GCA_937942145.1 uncultured Opitutaceae bacterium | reverse complement strand
GTCAGCGTCCAAGATGACCATATTCTAAACCTCGGCGTCTTCACCGTCGACAACTCGAATCGCGAAGAGGTACGTACCTTTTTCAACGCCATCTACTGGGCATCCAACTACGCCACGATTGACTGGACCGGAAGCTTTACTCCCTTTCCCGGGACGGGCACGCGAACCTTCGAGGAAATTTCCCTTCTGGCTGGCGACACTTCCGATCTTTTCAAGGAAGCCGTCCTCCTCCGAATCAACTTCTACCGAGCTATGGCAGGAATTCCCGCCGACATCATCTTCGTCGACGATTTGAACCAGGCGGCTCAGATGACCGCCTTGATCATGAGCGGAAATGACAGCATCAGCCACTTTCCCGTTACCGCCGGATTCGATAACTATCTTTCGGCCGATGGCATCCAAGGAGCCGCTGACTCCAACCTGGCAATCGGTTCCTACGGTCCTGGCTCGGTCAACGGCTACATGCAGGACAAGGGCGCGGGAAATACTTCAGTTGGCCATCGCCGCTGGCTCTTGTACCCGCCCATGCTAGAAATGGGGACTGGGGACGTTCCAGGAGGAGAGATTCCTGCAGAAGCCCAAGCGAACATCCCTGGAGACTCTGCCACCGTTCGGAGGGCTAACGCAATCCATGTATTTTCGCCCAACAACTTTGGGGTATTCCCCGATATTGATTTTCCCTACGTCGCATTTCCTCAAGAAGGGTACGTTCCCTACCACATCGTTCATCCCCGGTGGTCGTTTGCGATAGACGGAGCAAACTTCTCTGCGGCTACCGTTTCCATGACCCGCGACGGTTCTCCCATCGACGTAGCGCTTGAGCCCTATGATGCTCCTGGATTAGGAAGCAATACACTTGTCTGGGTCTACGATGGACTCAACGCCAACGATTCGCATAACCACGCAAAGCCCGACAGCGACGTCACCTACTCTGTAACGATAGATGGGATTCAGAATGCTCCAGAGACGAGCTACACCTATAACGTAACGGTCTTTGACCCTGAAGCGCCGACGGGCGGAGAGAACACCGTCACAACCCTCACCGGCCCCGCCGCGCCTGAAGTAGGCACCGCGACGGGATACAGTGTCGCCCTTCCGGATTTCGCTGACTTGCCCGGCAACACCAATGTTACTGGAATCCGGTTTAGATCTTTCACCACCGCCAGTGGCGACTTCGTCGAAGGCGCTGAATCAGGTATCGGGGATTTGATTGTGAGTGTCTTTGGAGGCTACAACGTTATTGACGGGAGCTTCGCGAGCACGGATAGCTCGGCCTTCCATCTTTCAACGGGAGAAATCGGAACCACTCAGACGATAACTTTTCCCGATGCCTATCTAATCGGTGACAGCAGCAATCTTTCTTTCCAAAGCATGGTACGCGCTGCTACCGACACCCAAATAGCGAAGGTAAATATATCGCTGGATAATGGCGTATCTTGGATCAATCAGTTTTCCCAACCCGGACTCACTCCTCAGGGAGTGGGCGGTGGACCTGACGAAAATTCGTTTTCTGAAAAAAATATCGATCTTTCCGCCTACGAAGGTCGCACGATCCAAATTCAGTTTGAATACGACCACGTGGGCGGGTTCGCATTTCCTGGAACAGATTCCAATGTCGGCTGGTTTTTTGACGACATCACTCTAACGGGTGTCCAAAGTATGAGTTCGATCACAACATCGGATCTTATCACCGACGCGACCAGCATCGATTTCACACCCGGCGCTGTCGGCGACGTATCTTTGCAAGCTCAAGGGATGCTGCACGATTTCTACGAGATGGAATGGGGAACTGTCCTTTCAGTCTCCGCGGTTGCGGCTGTGGAAAAGGTAACCGCAAATGACGATACCGATTCAATCGAGGAAGGCTCTACTTCGGTAAGCGGCTCCGTCACTACGAATGACGACAAACCCACGGGCGAGACCCTTACGGTGGACCAAGTTAATGGAGTTCAAGGAAATGTGGGTACTCGTATTGCAACTACATACGGACATATAACCCTCTCAAGCAATGGCGACTACACCTATGAACTCGACAATGCGAATTCTGAAGTCGCCGACCTTCTTGACGGTGAAACCCTTGAAGACTCCGTCACTTATCGCGCAAGCGATTCCCAAAGCCGTAACGACAGCGGAACCCTCCGGGTCACAATCAACGGCGCATCGGTTTCCATCAATGACGACGAAGGAGCCATCGATGAAGGAGGAGGATACATCAAAGGATCTGTCACAGAAAATGACAACAAGCCGGATGGGGAAACCCTCACCGTTACAGAAATTGATGGAGAAGCCACCGATGTCGGGACTCGTATCAAAACGGACCATGGTTACCTCGTGATCACAGAGGACGGAAGCTTCGCTTACCAGGTCGATCCTGACGACCCCGATGTCGCTAACCTGAATGATGGTGAGACCCTAGAAGACACGTTCATCTACACCGTCCAAGACTCCCAAGGGAACACAGACGCGGGAACGCTACGTATCCGAATCGATGGCGCGACAACGGTTGAATCTACTGGAACTTCGCAGGTAGTGAATATTTCGACTCGATCTGAGATCCTAACGGGAGACAATGTCATGATCGCTGGATTCACGGTCCTAGGGAGCGATCCGCTGGATGTATTGATTGTATCCGAAGGACCCGAACTCTCCTCAGTTCTTCCAGGAGCGATCGAAAATCCGACGATCGAACTATTCAAAACCGACTTCACCCAAGAAGGTCTTCCATCGATCTCAGTAGATATCCCTCAGAATCCGAACACTAAATGGGGCGGGGCGGCAGAGCTTTCCGATTCCATGACTTTATTAAGAAACCGATCACTTCCGGTAGACTCACTGGATGCCGCCATGCGAGCAACGCTGACTGAGGGCGTCTACACTCTAATTGTTAGCGGTGTTGATGACGGGACCGGTATCGGTACCGTTGAGGTGTATGATGAGTCCTACCAGACTAACCCAGACTCAGACGGTTTCCTCTTCAATATTGCTACTAGAAGTTTTGTGGGATCTGATCAGGACTCCGCCATGATCGCTGGATTCACCGTAATTGGGGACAAGCCGCAAAAAGTCTTGATTAGGGCCCAAGGTCCAGGCATCGGGCTGCCTCC
>CALDFV010000253.1 GCA_937942145.1 uncultured Opitutaceae bacterium | reverse complement strand
ATCCAGATCCAATCGCGACGTTCAATCGCCACTTCTCTTGAGTGACCCAACTTAGCTCTGGCATTTTGGCGTTTGTTTTTTGCCCAATTCAGAAGCCAACACAAGGGCCACACTCCAGTGAGTACCAATAGAAACCAGGGCCATTGAAATACGATGTCCTTCATGAAGCGACCCTCAGCCAAGTGGTTCGCAGTAGCATCCGAACACACAAAATTAGAAGCGCCACTGTCAATGGCAGCCAATACCATTCCGATACAATTTCAAAGGAACGTGTTTCGATACTCGAGCGCTCCAAGGCATCTATTTCCTCGTATATAGATTTTAGTGACTCATAGTTAGTCGCTCGCCTAAAGACTCCCCCGGTTTCATCGCTGATCCGTTGGAGCGTTAGTTCCGCTGTAGAGAACTCAGACTCCTCAAAGACCTTGTCGATTCCCTGGACCCCGCCCGCATCGCCAAGGCTAATCGTGTAAACGCGGATCCCCCATTGCTTCGCCAGTCCAGCCGCTTCAAGGGGCAAGTGATTCCCAGAGTTATTTTCCCCATCTGTAAGCAGTACCACGATTCGACTCTCGATCTCTGCGAGCTTGCGAGAGGCATTCAACGACTTCAGTTCGTCCAAATTCTCCAATCTGGCGCAAGCGAGGGTCAACGCATCCCCATAGGCGGTACCATCTTCATTGGGTCGATCCTGTATCTCTAGATTCCCTACAATTTGGGCCAAGGCTTTGTGCCCAAAAGTCAATGGACTACGCGTATCCGCATACCGGGCAAAGCTGATCAGTCCAATCAGATCACTCGACCGCCCCGTCAGGCGCTCCCCATCCCCCAGAATGAACTGCTCCAGCAATTCCTTGGCAATTTCCATTCTAGTCTTGCTCCCTCCGCCGGGAAGGTCGATCGCGCGATCCATACTACTCGACACATCTACTAATAGTTCAATCGCGATTCCCTCCGCTTCCTCAATCGATTCACTCGATCCGGCTTGCGGTCTCGCCAACGCAATCAGCAGCCCTCCGTAGAAGAGAAGCTCCAATGCAGTAAGTAGCCAAAGGTAGCGAGCCCGTCCCTTTTTTAAATTCGCCCATTGTCCAAGTGAGGCAACCGTCAAACCTATGGAAGACGATTTCCGCAATGCGACCCAAAGCGCTAAAGGAAATACAAGCAGAACCCATGGGTAAGCGAAACTCATCGAGGAAACTCCTTCCGCAAATGGTCTGCCAATTCACCTATATTCCCATTTTTTGAGTACAGTATTCGTTCAAAATAATCAACAAGTGAAGGCGAGCAGACCAACGAATAGTCACGCAAAAAAAGCTCTATGTCGCTCATGGGTATCTTTCCGCCCTCTAGCTGAGCCAACAAGCCCTCCACCGCTTCATTCAACGGGGACCTCTCCTCGTCCGCATCTCGATCTACTCGAGCACTTTTCCTCCACCACAGGAAAGCACCCAAAGCAATACCGGCTAAAGCAACCAGAACGGAAATCCACCTACTTCTTTCTTTTTTTCCGGAATGATCTACTAGCCATTCAGGCGCATTTGAATCGTTCTCGACACCGAATCCTTTTGCGATAACGACACCCGCTTCTAAGGGAATCGGATTATTTTCAGCATTTGATTCATTCTTCAAACTTCCTCCATCAAGCCCGATACTACCCGATCGACTAATCTGGTATAAAACTATCCACCTTTGCTCGTATGGGCCGTCCTCAGACTTTCTCACTGGAAACGGCTGGGTCTCAAGATAACGAGCGGATCTATCCCGAGGCTCTTGCAGCGCATACCGCGCATAAGTGCCAAACCGGATAGACACCTCCAACTCGATCAAATCGCCAGGATAGTAATCCCGCTCTCGATCCAATTGAATCGAGACTGATTCTGACCCCAGAGCGATCCATCCGAAATTCGATACAACGAAAAACAGCCCAATCAGAATCTGAGTTCTAGTTAACGTATTCAATTTGACCTGTATTCAGCCTCCAGACTCACCGGCTACAATTCGTTGCCTCGATTTGAAGAACGCCGCTAAGACCGAGACGCAATCGTCGCCTACTTTTAGATCGATAAGATCAACCCCGCAATCGAGCATTTGCTCTCTAATCCGGGAGTTCTTGGGATTGGGTTTCCCCACTCCCGTTCCGAAATCAACGACACGCGCCTCTCTCGATTCCGCATCTCTCAATCGGGCCAAGCCCACGTCCGGAGTTTCCAGCTCAAAAGGCTCGATTAAATTGACTGCTATCACGTCATGCCGAAATCCCGCTGCTTGAAGATCGATTTCGTAGTCACTCGCATAGTAATCTGAAACCACGAAGGCCACTGAACGCTTTCTTGCCATATGCCCAAATGCATCTAGAGCGACATCGATACGCGTACCGGTTCCTTTGGGCTCGTATGAGTCGAGCGCATCCAGAATTCGCATACTTTGTTGGCGTCCTTTTGCTGGAGGGACCACGAGCTCGACTTGATCTGTAAACAGGATCAGACCGACTCGGTCATTATTGGACAGGGCCGCCAACGTCAAAAGCGCGCAAAATTCGGATACCGTTTTTCGTTTCGCCCCATTCCGGTCACTCAACGTAGACGCGGACAAGTCGACCAATAGAAAGAAGAACTGCTCACGTTCTTCTACGTAGCGTTTCACATGCGGAACTCTGGTGCGGGCCGTCACCTTCCAGTCCATAGCCCGAACATCGTCGCCTGGGACGTAAGGACGAACGTCTTCAAATTCGATTCCCCGCCCTTTGAATACGCTGCGGTACTCTCCAGCCAAAACGTGCTCGACCGGGCGGCGACATTTCAACTCGAGCAAATTGAGCCGACTGTCATCGTTAAGACTCATTCCTCAACAATTGGAACGTTTTCCAGAATCTGGATAATCAAGTCATCCGAACTCAGACCTTCCGCCTCTGCCCGGTATGAAAGGGCGATTCGGTGCCTCAAAATATCTCCCGCCACATCCTTGATATCCTGGGGAACCGTAAACTCCCGTTGGTTGAGAAGGGCGTAGCCGCGAGCGGCCAATGACAAGTAGATAGTGGCCCGAGGAGAGGCTCCAAATCGCATATAACGGGCAATATCGAGTCCGTAGCTTTCAGGATTACGCGTGGCATCCACAACACGCAAAATGTAGCGTTCCACTTTCTCATCGATGTAAACCTTGTCTAGCAAGGTCCGCATCTCGAGGATTTCGTTGAGGTGAATGACTGGATCAACGGAAATCTTCGGAGCGGAACGGGCCATACGTCGCATAACCTGATGCTCCTCATCCATACTGGGATAGCCAACCTTAAGCTTAAACATGAACCGGTCGACTTGCGCTTCCGGGAGCGCATAGGTACCCTCTTGCTCGATCGGATTTTGAGTCGCCAGCACCAGAAAGGGATGAGGCAAAGGAAAGGTCTCTTTCCCCAAGGTTACTTGCTTTTCCTGCATAGACTCGAGCAAGGCGCTCTGCACCTTGGCCGGGGCTCGATTGATTTCGTCGGCCAGTACCAAATTAGCGAATACAGGACCCTTTTCGGCGGAAAAACTATGCTCCTTCGGATCGTAGACGAGACTCCCAATCAGATCGCTCGGCAGCAGATCTGGCGTAAACTGGACGCGGCTAAAAGTCGCTTCCATCGAGCGGGCCAAGGTGGTGATGACGAGTGTCTTGGCGACTCCGGGGACTCCCTCGATCAGAACATGCCCATCACAAAGCAAGGCGAGTAGCAAACGGTCAATCAATGCCTCTTGCCCGACTATCACTTGCGATAGGCAATTGCGTACATTGTCCAGCTTTGCGCAGGAATCCTCGATCAAAGTCTTCATAGATACGTTTTACGAACACCTAAGCATTCGAAAACGATCGGAAAGGTCAACCGTAGGAAACCTCCTGCGAATTCTTGTTTACCAGTCATTAAGGCCCCAAAACAGACCGAATCTACATTGAACGACCCCGACGCTGTGCAACAGTCGCCGGTGCGCGGCAGTAGAATCGACACGCGCCCTTGGCTAAAAGAAGAGAGTGTCCAATAAGCCAAAAGCTAGGGCTGACTATCCCTAGTCAGCCACATTCGTTCGTCCTATTTCGGCTGCTTTAGGATTCGGCCGTGAGCTCAGTCGAACGGAGAGGCAGCCCTACCTCGCCGCTTCATATTCGATACATATTGTCACTCCCTTGGGAACATCCTATCCGCAACAGCGATCGATCCACGAACCCGAGATCGTCGCCAGCGCTCGAACCGGCCGAACTACTTCTTCTTAGCAGGGAACGAAGCGTAGAATTCTTCTTCGCTTAACTTTCCATTTCCGTCCGTATCATGTCTGGCGAAGGCTTTAGCTTGGCGGGCAGCTACCTTTTCCTCATTAAACTCCCTATTGTTTTTCTGAGCAGATTTTTTGCCCGAAGCCAACTTAACGGCGACATACTCTTCTTTAGAGAGGCTTTTGTCACCATTGGCATCCCCTTCCGCGAATTGCTTTTGCTGAAACTTAGTAGCAGAAAATCCGGTGGCTAAACCGAAGACGAGCGCTGCGAACACAGCGAGTAAGGCATGATTCTTTTTCATATTCTTAATACCGATTGGGCTCCATCGATTCGTTCGACGAGCGATAGATGAATATGAACTCGATTTCGACCAGTCTATCAATCTAAAAACCTTGATTCCGGATGAACGGGATCCTTTGTTCGCTCGCTCAGCAAGACGGAACAAAAGAATCAGCCAAAGGCTCCTTCGGGGATACTATTTTCCGAAAAGAACTGTAGACGCGATCGTCGATTGCGCTTATCCGATGGTAAGGACTGTCGGCCCGGCAGTCCACGCTAGAAGTTCAACCAACGTGGCGTGGCACGAGCGCCAGCCCTACGGAAAAACCGGACAGCCACTCATTACCAAACCTGCTGCCGCTCGCTCCATCCTGCTGATACGCAGCATGATCCCTCTCAAAACAAACCGCTTGTCTCGGGTTCAAAAGGGATTCAATAGGGAACGCCTTAGGCGAACAGGATCTCGCATCGCGAGAGCAGGTTTAAACAACATTTATAGCCTCACCCCAGCCTTCAACTACCACTGCTCGTTAATACGACTCTCGTCGTTGACCGCTGTTTCATAGTAGTAGTGCGAACAGGGTATGAAAATGCTCTTCTCCACCTCATCCCCTTGTAAATGGCGGATGAAGGACTGGACTGTTCCTTCGGCCATTTTCCGGGGAAATTGCTGAGGCGTGTCGAAGAGCTTCTTCTCGAAAACCCCTTGCTTCCCAGCAGGAGAGGCATCGAAGGCGACTATTGTAATCCGGTCGGTCAGATTCGCCTTAGCTACTGCGGCGTAGGCTCCCAAACCAGAAGGATCATTGATCGCGAAGATCCCGACGATATCAGGATGAGCTTGTAAGATGTCCGTGGTTACCGCGAAACCTTCATTTCGATTCCCCTTCCCATTGAGCTCCGTGACGATCTCCAGATTTCCGCCATTGTTCTTGAGATAGTCCTTGAAACCCTCCACCCGCAGGATGCAGGAAGTCACTTCGGGCAGGCCCACAATAGCGATCTTTCCACGATTCCCCGTGGCCTTCATCATGCTCTTCCCCGCTAATTGCCCTCCTTGGAAATTGTCACTGCCAATGTGGGAAGTCACCATGTCCCTGACTGTGGAATCATCGATCTGGATATCGAAAGTGAAAACGGGAATCCCCGCAGCATGAGCTTTTCGCACACCTTCGGCCGCTGCCTTAGAGTCCGCAGGATTTAGGAAAATCGCATCGTAGCCCTGGGCTACAAAGTCAGCTAGCTGAGAGTTTTGAGCCGCCCCATCGTTCGCTCCATCCAATGCGACGAGGCTGTATCCATATTTCGATGCCTCTTCCTCCATCACATTGGCGATGAGCTTAAAAAAGGGATTCGTCAGGTCCATACAGGTCATTCCTATCTTCCCTCTCTCCGTGACGGAAGAAACCCTTTCCGACCCGGAGTCAGAACAGGATACCAACAAAATCAGAGGGACCGAAAGAAGAAGTGAAAGGAGATTTCGAATATTCATACTAGGGATAAATTGAACTAAACCCATTGATCCGCTTTTGAGAGGATCTGGCAAGCGATTAACCTCCCCGTTCCACTGAGTTAAACGAATTCAAGTCTTCGAACTTCAAAAGTGGGGCAAGCATCTCATTGATCCTGCACCAGGTCAAAGGAAGAGTCACAGCTCACTCGCTTTGGCGTGGGCATCGTTCTCTCCGTCTCAGCCTTGCCTCGGAAACCTGGGGGTTTTAGGGCGAATCGCTACCCTCCTCGCAACAACCGCCGAAACCCTCCATTTTGGCGGGCTTTGTCGAGCAGCACAGCGAGAACGATCACCGCGCCGAGTGTAAACATTTGGGCATAGCTCTTAATACCGAGCAGATTCATCCCATTTTGGATCACCGCTATAATGAACGCGCCAATCAGAGTGCCAAACATTCTACCCGAACCTCCCGATAGACTCGTTCCCCCCACTACTACGGCAGCGATCACATAGAGCTCGTACATATTGGCCATGTTGGGTGCCGCCGCTCGTACGAGAGAGGCTTGTAAGCACCCTCCTAGTCCAGCGGCCAGTCCACTTACGGTGTAGACGAGCACAATCACCGTTCCCACCGGAACACCGGTCAAACGAGCTGCTTCCGCATTTCCACCCACTGCGTATATGTAACGTCCATAACGTGTGTGAGACATGAATACGTGGGCGATTGAGTAAACTACTGCCAAAAGAATGACTGTATTTGGAATCCCCCAAAGCCTACCCTGCGCTAGCCAAACAAACGAGTCCGGCACTTGATCAATGGAAAAACCACCCGTCGTCATGAAGGCGAGCCCCCGTGCCATCATCATGATCCCCAATGTAACGATAAACGCGGCTACCTTGAATCGCGAAACCAGCCCACCCGCAAACATGCCGATGAGCCCACAGCTGATAGTTCCGGCAAAAAAACCGAGAACGACGGCCCAGCCCGAAGCCTCCGGGCCACCCATATGCTTAACCACGGTGGCTCCAATCACCGCAGACAACGCAATCAAACTCCCGACGGAAAGATCGATGCCCGCCGTGATGATGACCATCGTCATTCCAATGGCGATGATGGCGATCACCACAATCCGCTCTACAATGGCGAGGAGATTGGACGCTTTAAGGAAATCAGGCCAGAGTCTTTCGCTTGGCACGACTATCTTAAAGGAGTCGAAAGCGGGATAGTTTTGCTCGATTTGCTCCAATACGAGCCACTTGGAGGCGTCCCCACCAGTAACGATTCCAGCGAGCCCACCACTCTCAGCGACAAGCTCATCCAGCGCATCGCGCAGGTCTCTGGGTCCACCCACAACCAGCCGGACATTTTCTCTGTTCGCAGAAACTACACTCGCATACACGTTCTCCGCCATCGTAGCCGAAGACGTGTTTTCCGCGCCTACGACGAGGACAGCTCTGTCGGCTGGAAACTGATCAAGCACAACCTTGGTGAGCTCCCTTTCAGCCGCAATGCCCTCTCCCGACTGCCGATTCAGGGTCAATACGCTAAACAAGACGCAGAGCCCTATGAGAGCGAGTACCATGCCATATTCACCCAATCCGAAATTTGAAGGCTTCAATCTCATTTTGCGAGCACCTGTTCTCCTAGAGCTAATTCCAGCACTTCCTCCTGAGACGCCCGCTGGGCATCATTGACTTCGCCCTGAATACGTCCCTCTTTCATCACGATTATCCGGTCAGACATTCCAATCACTTCGGGAAGTTCGCTGCTTATCAATAGGACCGATTTGCCCCCTTTCACGAGTTGGTTGATCAACAGATAAATTTCGTATTTGGCCCCAACGTCAATACCTCGTGTGGGTTCATCAAAAATAAAAATATCCGCATTACGCTGTAGCCACTTTGCAAGGACAACTTTTTGCTGATTTCCTCCGGAGAGTTCCCCTACTTTTCGAGAAGGATTGGATAGCCTGATTTTCAAACTGTTGACATAGCCCTTGAATGCGTCGACTTCCGTGCCTTGATCAATGAAGACATTTTTTTGGAACTCTTTGAGATTGGGTAGGCCGAAATTTTCGACAGACGAATGAATGAGGATCAAGCCCTGCTCTTTCCGATCCTCCGTCAGCAAACAGATTCCACGCTCAATAGAATCCCTCGGATTTCCCAAATCAATTTTAGCCCCCTTCAAGAAGATCGATCCTGAATCTGCCGGATCCGCTCCAAACAACAATCGAGCCGTTTCGGTTCTTCCGGAACCCACAAGCCCGGCCAGCCCCAAAACTTCACCCTCACGGAGTTCGAAACTAACATCCTGCACAGCGCGGCCCCGTGACAGTCCTTCCACTTTCAAGCATACGGGTCCCCGGTCTACTTTTCGCTTCGGGAACTCCTCCTCCATGGGACGACCCACCATCCATTCAATCAGCTGGTTTTTAGATACATCGGCTGTAGCCGATTCGCCAACGCTCTCACCATCGCGCAGGACCGTAATTCTATCGGCAATCGCAAAGACTTCCTCCAGCCGATGGCTGATATAGATGATCGATATTCCCTCCCGCTTTAAATCCTCGATTATAGCCAGAAGCTTATCGACCTCTTGCTTGCTAAGCGCCGCGGTCGGCTCATCCATAACAATGATCTGAGCATCCGCCGCTAAAGCCCGCGCAATTTCCACGGTCTGCTGTTCCGCAACCGTGAGATCCCGACATTTCGCTCGCGGATCAATATCCATCCCCAAGCGATGAAATAGCTCGCGAGTCAGATCCTCCTCGCGACTGTGGTTGATGAATCCATGTCGCGTGACTTCTTTACCTAAAAAAAGGTTTTCGCTAGCAGTCAGATTTGGGGCTAAATTAAACTCCTGATAGATGATCGCGATTCCGCGCGACTGAGAAACGGATGGTGTGGTGAGTGACACACATTGCCCCCCTACTCGTATTTCTCCAGATTCTGGCAAGTGAACGCCACCGAGCGTTTTTATGAGCGTACTTTTCCCCGCTCCATTCTCCCCAACCAAACCCAAGGCCTCCCCTTTTTGTAACTTCAGCGACACTCCTTTCAAAGCCTTGACCCCTGGAAATGTCTTCACGATTTCCTTCATCTCAAGGACAGGTGTTCGAGAATCTGCAACAGTGGCGGGCATAGAGGAGTAAACGAAATCGTCACCGGTATCAGGAAATTGCCAGGCAAGAGCAAGCTTTGAGACAACCCAAGGTAGGGGCTGGCGGCCCGGCAGTCCGCGTTAGAAGCTCAACCAACGCGGCATGGCGCCAGCCTAAATAGATAGCTCGATCCCCTTGAACGCCAAGCCCCAGCTTGGCAGACACAAACGATTGCTGCCGCGCGGGGGCTCGGCGTTCCCAAGCGGGCTAACTCCCTACAATGTCCCATTGTGGTGAACAATCACGGAGAAGGCGTACCGTTTTGTCTTTCCCCGTTCCAAGGAAATCAAATAGGACTTCTCATCGATATCCATCGGCGAATCCTGCAGATCGTGATGGCTCACCATGGGCTCGATACAGACAAAGGGCATCCCTGGGGGGGACCAAAGATTAACGTTGGGAAAATCGCCTAAATCTAGCGTTAGGTACGGCGCTTCCCCAGTCCTCCCGATGCTAATCTTTCTCGCTTTCATGTCTTTCTGAAACATTCCTCCATTGGGAATACGGGAATCGTCCAAGGTAAAAGAGTCTTCGTTATTCAAAAAGGGCACCTCCGTTGCCTGGATCAAGCTATCCACAATTTCACTACGATTTGCTGACAACTTCTTTGAAAAGCTAATCTGATAATCACTCCGGTCCCTGCCATCCACAAATGGACAATTAAACCCAGGGTGCCCCCCCGTAGCAAAGTACATGGTTTCACCTCCTTCGTTCTCTATCGCAAACTCGTTAGTCAACCGATTCCCCTTCAATCGGTAGGTCACCTTGAAGACAAAATCAAATGGGTATCGCTTCTGCGTTTCCTCATTCGACTTAAGTGAAAAAACAACGGAGCGCCCATCCCGGCTTTTCTCAACCTCAAAATCGGAATAGACCGCCATCCCCATTTTTGGAATCTCGTAGGAATTTCCCTTGTATGTGAAGCGGTTGTCTTTGAAACGAACATTAACCGGAAACATCACTGGAGCTCGATTCACCCAATATTCAGGATCCCCTTGCCACATATACTCCGTATCTGATTCCTTGTGACGTATACTCCAAAGCTCCGCTCCTCGGGAATTAATCGAAACCCGTAAAGTATCGTTTTCAATCGAAATGATCTCGGAACCAAAGGATGCAATTGGAAGCACCGCCAGTCCCAATAAAAGCGAAAAAACTACCGTCACGCATGACCAACGCTTGCACTGTGCCGCGTTGTTAGATCCTAGCTCCATCTGCGGCACAGAACAAGCGCTGGCCCTACGGTGGGAATCATTGCCTTTTCCTGTAGGAGCGGTTTTATGCCGCGATCCCGTTACAGTAAATCGCCCCGACAAATCGGGGCTTCTACATATAAGTCTTTTCATAAAGATCATCATCTCTATCTCGCTTCTAACCTACCTTTCAAAACCCAAATAGTCCATTACCGCATCGTCGCCAATAAGAGCATCTGCCGGTCGAGGATGGGCTTCATCAAAGACATAGAGCTCCTCTCGCGGAAGCACCGTCACAAAGCTCTCGTCGAATCCGTTATAGTAGGGGATTCGCTTGTAGTTGAGCCCCAGATGATGGGCAAAGAACGGATAGACTGATGTCCGTTTGGAATAGCCATAGTCATGGCCTTCCTTAAACAAATGGACATGCTCCGCATTGTGTTCGGCGTCATACAGAGCATAAACGCTCCGTATATAGGGATACTCAATTCGCGGTGAGTTACGCGTCCAATCAGCTCCGTTGGAAACAAGCAACAAGGGTCGCGGCGCTGCCATAGCGGCGAGTTCCACATTGTTCGTCTCATGATCTGCTCCCTTATGGATCGGCATACCGCTTTCGCAAACGCAGCCTCCAAAGAAATGAGCCGACACTTGTACGACGGGAGCGGATACGGTTATACGATCGTCAATCGCCGTCAAAACAAATGTCTGCGTGCCTCCGCCTGAGCCACCGGTCATGCCAATTCGGGAACTGTCCACGTCCGACCGCGAAAGCAAATAGTCCAACACCCGCTTACTGTTCCATGTCTGCAACAAGGCAGCAATGGGCATTTTATGGGTGGTTTGGGTTGCCTCCGCGTAACCGACCATGTCGTAGGCAAAAACGATCGCTCCTAATCGGGCAAAGGAAGCACTCCGTTTTTGTACGTCTTCTTTCAATCGCTTGTCTGCCAGATGCCCATGCGGACAGAGAATAGCGGGATTCCGCTCAGCGGGTTTCACGGGCGAATACAGATTCCCCGTGATGTAGAAACCTGGGAAGCTCTGAATGGCGATATTTTGAACTACGTAGCCATCCATCTCCCGCCGACTGTGGATAATAGGATTAAAGTTCCCTTCAATTTGCGGCATCTTGTCCCAATACAGCCCTTTCAAGATACCCTTGCGAATCGAAGCCGCTCGCTTTTCCCACGAAGCCTTGTCCTCCCAAGTCCCACCGTACTCCTTCATTTTCAGGTTCGCTTCCCCAGGAGTCCAGTGATGCCCCTTTCTCAACTGATCCTTGGTAATCACTTCGTGAAGAACCAATGGGTCGGTGTCTACATCAGCAAAAACGCCAACCGAGATTCCTAATACAGCGAGGAATGAAAAGAACTTAGCATGAGTGTTCATAGGGTCCTTAAAGAGGGGTACTGAATCCAAAAATAGGGATTGCACGACGAACACCCTGATTTCAATCCCCCAGCCTAGCAAGCGATTTCAACCGCCTGCATCCCATTGCCCATAAGGGGATTACCCAGCAAACAACCCAAACCGCAGCCTCGTCTCGGTATAAACCTTTAAAATTGGCGAATAAGTCCAAACCCATCAACGTCTTACAATCACATCTCTGTGAAATTTTTCTTTTAAAACAGCCTGCTACGACAGCAAATCCCTTCCATTCCGAAAGTAAATCATAGTCCCCAATCTAAAATGAATTCGACAACACCATTTCTTGCCCTCCTCACCCTAATCCTAGTCGGGTGCAACACCCTGAAAGAGACCCAAGTCCATGTCGCTTCAGGTAACTACGAACAGGCGATCCTAAACTCCATCGAAAACCTGCGGAAAAGCCGAACGAAAAAGAAGTCGGCCGACCGAAGGAATCGAAATCACCGCAGTGTTCTGCTCGGCATCGATCGGCCGATCCCAGTCACC
>CALDFV010000252.1 GCA_937942145.1 uncultured Opitutaceae bacterium | reverse complement strand
GCATGGACCACTGCAGCCTTGCCCTTTTTACCTGTTGGATGCAGCAAGGAAAGGATGCTGACACTCGAATTTCTCACGATCCCGGACCCCGATGGCTGGCATCCGAGTTTAAGGCTTAAAGGGGATTGGCTTGTATTCAAGATTAGCGACGGCGTTCATGCGGGGTATGGAGAAGCTTCTCACAGCAAACGAGACGATATTTGCAAAGAGGTCGCCAAAGGACTGTTCCGGGAGCGAGTTGCTTCCTTTGACCTAAGCCTTGAATCACTGAGTGAATTGGAAGAAGAGCTGGCAGCGTCGCTACCGGACTTTGTGGCCGCAACGGCATGGTCGGGAATTAATCAAGCGCTCTATGACCTGCTGGCCAAGCGAGAGCAGGTACCCGTTTGGCGGCTCTTTAAGGACAAGACGAGTTTGGACCGCCTCGGCCTCTACACGACGATTAATCGTTCCTTAACGACGCGAACCCTTGATGACTACCTGCAGTTGGTGGGCCAGGTGGAGACGCAAGGCTTCAAGTTTTATAAATGCGCCCCGTTTGAAAAAGTGGTTGATAAGTTCAATACGGAGAAGACGAGTAAATACGGTTTGGATACACTCAGTTCCATCAGACGGGCGTTTCCTGAATTGAATGTTCGCGTGGATTTTCATGAACGATTTTCTCCAGAAAACTTCTACAAGATCATACCGGATCTAGAAGCGCTTGAAATCGACTGGATCGAGGAGCCTTTTGCGATGGGTCCAGAATATACGGAACTTCGCCAAAAGACGTCGCTCAAGATTGCAGCGGGAGAGTTATATTGGGGCAGCGAGAATTTTCGCGCGATCATGGAAAGCCAATGGGCTGACGTAATTATGCCCGATGTGAAACATGTGGGAGGGTTTGGCCCGTTGCTTCGAGTGATCGAAATGGGCAAGGGAAAAATCGAAGTCTCGCCCCATAATCCTTCCGGCCCTGTGTCCACAGCAGCCAGCCTACATGCAGCCGCTTTGTATCCAGAAAATGTGAAATCACTTGAATATGCGTTTGATGCCGCACGAACCCGCAAAGCGTACGGGGAACGCGTGGAGGACGGAAACTTGTACCTTAGCGACAAGCCCGGCTGGGGAATCAACGTCGAAAATTAGTATCGGTTTTTCCTTGTAGCCTATGGCTACTTTAATTCCTGAGCGAGAATGTTCCGGAAATCGACACTCATTTCGCGTTTGGGGTGCACTTGGATGCCGATAGGGCCCTCGGGAATGATGGTCTCCGATTCGTAAGTCATGACCTGGGTTCCGTTTAGCCAAGTGGTGTAAGTGTTTCCGGTAACTTGTACCTTGATGGTGTTCCAATCGTTGAGCTTGAGGGCTTTGGTACCTGTTTCGACTTGGATGGGATAGCCTTTTCCGGGTATGTAGGGAAGGGCAGTCATGTCCCGCTTTAGACTACCCGACTCACCAATCTGTATTTGCTCTTTGGTGTCGCGAAGGAAGATGCCCGTATCGATTCGCCCTGAGCCGAATTTGAAGTCTGCCTGAACGATAAAGTTTCGGTAACTTTTTTCAGTTTGCAGGATGTCGCCCTTTTGTTCGGGGTCGTTGGCAGCGTGAAGAATTCCGTTTTTAACCTTCCAGCAAGCATCTACATTTGCGGTCCAGCCCGACAAGTCCTTGCCATTAAATATGGGTTTGAGCCCGGAGTCGTTCTGGGAGCAACTGGCGAATAGGAATGTGAGAAGGAGGAGGAATGAGGATAGAGGTTTCATCGGGTTGAGGTCATTGAACAGGAAATTGCTTTCATGTACAGAAAGAACCCGAAACTTAGATGATTTGATCCCCATCGGTAGCATATGTGTAGGGTCTTCGATCCATAGGGCAAGGAGGCAGCCGGTCTTCAACTAACCTGTCTTAAGCTCTATTTTCTTGGGGAATCACTTTTTGTGTTCAGACAAGATGGAATCAAGTCCGGCAAGATTATCTCGGAGACTTTTTTCTGCATCCTGAGTGGGGAGGTGACCTATTATTCCGATAGGGCCATCGTATCCAGAATCAATGATCGATTGGATCATAGCCTTCTCGTAAATTCCAGAGCCAATAGGGAGAATTTTGTTTTCTAAGGATCCTTTGATGAGAGTATCCTTTTTGGCCATACCATTGAGGTTGAGGCAAAGGAGATAGGGTTTCATCAAACGAAGGTATTCAGCAAACCGATCCATCTCTTCGTGGCTGTGATGGAAGTTGTAGACGATGCCGACGTTGTCATATCCCAACCGACGCAGTTCGCGGCAAACCGCAATCAGATTCTCCGGGTGTCCTCCCCAGTTGAGATGATTGTAGAGGCCGAATGGGGAACCCAGTTCTTTGGCCCGTTTGGCAAACGGCATCATTCGTTTGGCGGCTGCAGCGACTTTTTCTTCCTGCGAATCTACCTTGGGCGAGGGGCTGATCTTCCAAATCTGAGGCTGAAGCCCGTATTTCTCGAAGAGCTTAAAGGCCTCTTCGTTTTCGTTCCAAAAGGCGAAGTACTCGATGCCATGTTTCTGGCACTGTAGAATTTCTTCTTCAAACTGAGGACTATCTTGTTGGGTCCAGTTGTAGGCGAGGCGTCCCAATCCAAGATCCGAAAGCATTGCGGCTCGTTCTGCCGGGCTGCGGTCCGCGGTATCCCAACGGTGCGCGACGCACCAGGCCACTAGGTTATCCTTCCCAAAATTGGCTGGGAGTTCAGCGAAAATGGAAGGGGTTCCAGCAAAGGCAATTCCTACTACAAAACGTACTATTTTGAATCGGTTGAAAATGGCATTCATTTTATCATCATTAGTCGAATGACGGTTCCGCTCAACTCAATACGCAGGGCTCGGTTTTCCGAATCCTCGTTTTCTGCATCAATTTGAGCTTCGTTTTTGAGCACTCAAATCGCCAGATGCGATAATTCGGTTGATTGAAGACTTTTTAGGAGATTGGCGCGGATCCGGCTCATGGGAGGTCATTCTCGCTTAGCGAGATTTTAGGGTTAGTAAGAATACGAAGTGGCGGATCGCTTAGGGGTAGGCGATCCGCCTTACTCCTCACAGGAGAAGAGAAGCAAATCCTCAGCTCTGAAGAGTGAAATAGGTGGGACAATGGGTCCGATGTGTCGCACTGATAGAGACAGTTCGTCGTCAAACTAGGTCTTAATGGCCTACCTTTTTGTCGCGATTGAGTTAAAAGCTAAGAGCCAATTGCCAACCGCTGAGCCATCAGGGTTTTAGGTATCGCTCAAATTCAGGTCGATTCTTCCACCCTTCGATATAGGGAGCATATTCCTCGGAAACGGTCCAGTCGCGTCTACCGGGATGGTCCGGGTCGACCCGTCCCTCGGGATAGTCTTTCCCTTCGTAGCTTGATTGGACGGACGCGCTCCATTTCTCGAATTGCTTGTGCAGTCGCTGGGCGATGGAGGCTTCCTTTTGGTAGAGGTCGTTGGTTTCCTTTGGATCCTTCGCGACGTTGAATAGATGGTAAACGCCCTTATCCAAATCAGGGGCGACGAGTTTGTAATCGTTGTCGATGAAGGCCGCTTTTTTCAGGTGTCGAAACCCCATCGGTTTCTTACGTGGACCGAGTTCATTATCAAATAGAGTCCTGACGCTGACCCCGTCTTGGGGTTGAAGCATGTCGGATTCTGGTAGTCCCACGATCTCGGCAATGGTGGGAAAGATATCCATGGTGGCTGTAGGATGGTTGGTGACACGGGCTCGCTTGATAACTGCGGGCCATTCGATGACGCAGGGTACGCGCAGTCCCCCTTCAAATACCGTATTTTTAAAACCGCGCAGTCCGCCAACCGTGTCGGGTTTGATTCCCCCCAGTCCCCCATTGTCACTATTGAACCAGAGCAGCGTGTTGTTGGCTATGTCCAGATCTCGGAGCCCTTTGCGTAAAGTGCCAATACTGCGATCCATGGCGACCATCTCGCCGTAGTGGTTCTGGGACGCGTCCTCAAGATTGGAAAAGTGAGCATTGTCCTCTTCGCTGGCCATAAAAGGCGAATGGGGCGTGCCATACCAAATGACTGTAAAGGAAGGTTTTTCCGTCTTGGCTTGTCGAGCGATGAACTCGAGAGCTTCCTCTACGATGATTTCAGAGGAGTCGCCTTCGAATTCTTCGAATGCGCCTTGGCGGCTCATGATGGGATCTCGGTCGAAGAAATTAGATACGGAGAGCCATTCGTCAAAACCAAAGGCGCCAGGACTCCGCGGATCCGAACCCAGGATGGGGGCCCCGGGGCCGCGAAAACCGTTGAGGTGCCATTTCCCAAAATGTCCGGTAGTGTAACCCGCCTTTTGCAAGGCCTGTGGTAGGGTCTTTTCCTGAAGCCGGAGGGGGAAACCATGATCTTCGACACCGTTCCGGTTGTTCGTGCGTCCGGTCATTACAGTTGAACGAGTGGGGGAACAGTTGGGCGCTCCGGCGTAGAATCGTTCGAATCGGAGGCCATTGGCGGCCATGGCATCGAGATGAGGCGTTTTCAGAACCGGATGGTTCATGTAGCCCATTTGCCCCCAGCCTTGGTCGTCGGTCATGACGAGTATGATATGGGGAAAGGGGTTAGCACCAAGGAGTAAGGCGGAAGGCACAAGACTTAAGAGAAAAAATAGGATTTTTGCTGATTGCATGAGGTACTGGGAAGGGGATGGGGATCGAGCCCCAGATTAATGACTCGTCACCAAGTCGGGTGGTTCTTTGTCGAAATGGCTAGTGTTGTGCTGTAATCGAATTTAGCCACTTAATTTAATAGCCGGCGCGAGTCTTTCAGTGTTAGGGCGAGGTCGTCCCGATCCTCCGCGTCGGTTGAACTTAGCGAATCCGCCCGTTTGAGAATGGGCTCTACGACGGATCGGGACGATCTTGCCCTACCTCGAGAAGTCGAAGTGTTTTGATTGAAACTTCAATGAAAGCGAATTTGTCCATGCGGATTTAGTAGCTCATTACGTCTAGGTCGACAGCGATTATCTTTTCGTCATTGCGGACTAAGAGAGTCTTCTTTGCAAAAGCCGGGTGGCTCCAGACGACGCTTCGGGTTACGCCTGTATTGGTGGAATTGGAGGGTTCGATTGCGTTAGTTCGGCCGATTTCCGTGTATCCAGAAGCAGTCAATTCCGCCAGTACGAGATCACCGATTTCGTTGATAATATAGTATGTATCCGAAGTTTGATAGCGTACCAGGAAAGCAGTGCCACGTCGACTTTTGCCATAGGGTTCTTCGAGCACGGGTTCTGCTGTTTCCCAAAAACGACTGCCATCTTTGGGGCTAACTGAAATCATCGAGCCCGTTCCACTATCGACACTGAAGATCGCTTTCTCCATGCCGCGTATGAAATTCAGAACTTAGCCGAGGTGGTGTTCATGCCCTTCTTGCATATACTTCGAAGATTTGCCGCATACTCCAGTTTGACGTTGGCGTCCTTGTTAGAGGGCTATCTCCGATTGCCCAGCCGAAAGATGCGACTATGGCCCGCTCGGAGATCGCCCGCTACCTGGAAACACCTCGGGGATGGAGTTGGGAAGCTTTATTGGGGACTTTTAGGTGGTCGCGCAAGTGGTTTTCCCCGCAAGCCGGTGCAAGAAAGGATTCATGCGCTCCTGGTGCACTGGTTGGCGAACTAAGTTGAGGCTACCGGCAAAAAAACTTTTTTACAGCTGCCGGGCAATTCAATGCATTGACTCTAGGAAAATCCCGTGGTTCATGAGAATGTTCATGGAGATGTTGCGCAAAGCTTTTCTATATCCTTTCAGGCTGCTTTTCACATTTGGCCCGTGGAGTGCCCTTTCTTTTGTCTTGGCCTACCGCAGAGGAGACGAAACGATATCCCTTAAACCAAGGGGGGTTTCCCGGCCCGTTTGGATGCGTCCCAGAGCCTCGGATATAAGGGTGGTCTATGAGATCTTCACGAAACGCGAACTGGCATTTCCGTGGCCCTATCCACAGCCGCCCCGTCGGGTAATTGACGCTGGGGCGAATGTGGGCTACGCGACACTCGCAATCAAGGAGCGTTGGCCGGAATGTGAAATTGTGGCTTTGGAGCCGGATGACTCAAACTTCGAGGTCCTGGCACGGAATTGTGAAAACATGAGTGGGGTGACACTGCTAAAGAGAGGGCTCTGGTCGGAAAGCCGGTCACTCAAGTTGGAAGCTCACTCCCGTAACATGGGAGCTTGGGCTTTGAAGTTCGAGCCATGTGAGCCACTCGACCCAGATGCGGTGCATGCCGTTTCGATTCCGGACCTGCTGGATGAGATGGCATGGGAAGATTGTGATTTCTTGAAAATGGATATCGAGGGTGCCGAGATGCCGATATTCAGACGCAGCTGCGAATGGCTTCCCCGTGCCGGGTCTGTGCTTGTCGAAGCGCATGGAGCGGAGGCATTGAAGCTGGTTAAACAAGCGGGCCAAGGGATGAAGATTAGGCAGGAGGGCGAAAAGTTTTTGCTGTGGCGCTAGAAAATTTCCCGGAGATTTGCATATGGACCCACTCGTGACCTTCCTTGTTCCCGCATACCACGCGATGCCGTTTATTCGGGAGACTGTTCGCAGTATGCAGGCGCAGACCTTGGAGGATTTTTTGGCGATTGTCATCAATGACGGATCAAGCGATGGGACCGCGGAGTACCTTGATTCCATTGATGACTCACGATTCCAGATCATCCATCAGGAGAATTCAGGCTACGTGGCCGCCCTTAACCGGGGGTCGGAATACGTTACTACGCGCTATTTTGCCAGGCTCGACGCGGATGATATTTCTCTGCCCTGTCGCCTCGAAAAGCAGGTAGCCATGCTGGAAAGGTTTGACGACTTGGCCGTTGTATCATCCGCCACGGGATACATCTTCGGCATGAGACGGAGATTTGGTCTTGGTTTTGGCCGGTGGCGTTTCAGCCCCAGCTATGTTCCGCCCATGGCAAAGCCTCCCTTTCGGAACCCGTCAACGGATGGGCAAACACTCACCCACTCCGCTGTATCTATCCGCACATCAATGTTCAGGCAGGTTGGCGGCTACCGGGAGCTCGCGCCAGCTGAGGATACCGACCTGTGGCTGAGACTCCATGATAAAGGATTCCGACAATTGATTCAAGGGATAGTTCTATCTATTTGTTACTGGTAGATTTCGGAATGACCGAATTCAAATTTTCCTAAAGTTTTGAAGGGGCAGACCGTATCTCTCTCGTATGAACAGTCGAGCTAGACTTGAGGATACGAAACGTAGTCACCTCTACGGAGGTTTATTGAGGGGGTCCAATTTGGTTGGGGAACTAGGATTTGCCATTCGAATGGTGATTCTTGTACCTATGGTTTCTTTAGTGACCTTATCAGCTGCGGAGGTTACTCTGTCGTGGAATGACAATTCTAGCAACGAAACGGGGTTTAGAGTTGAGCGTAGTACGGATGGGTCAAGCTTTTCGGTGCTGGGAACGGTTGCCGCGGATGTCACCGCCTATATTGATGAAACGACACTGCCCTCGTCTACCTATTGGTACAGAGTAAGTGCATACAATGAATTTGGTAGTTCCGGTTATACAAACGTCTTGAACCATACTACCGAACCGGAAGTAAATACCGCGCCGACCATCATTGGATTATCAAATCAGACCGTGGACGCTGACTCGGGTATTTCGGGTCCGTTTCCGTTCACCATATCCGATGAGGAAACCGCAGCGGATCAATTGATGGTGAGTGCGATGGTCTCTAACGGATCTTTGATCCCAAGCCAGAACATCACTATATCTGGAAGCGGAGCGAATCGCAATATTTCCGTCGTGCCAGCTGATGGATTGACTGGTTTATGCACTATCACAGTCTATGTGACGGACGGGGTGAATACTAGCAGCGATAGTTTTACCGTGACTGTTTCCCCAGTTGCGAGTTTTGTAGTGTCAGATCCGCCGAACGGATCGACCTACCATCTCGGTGACAGTGTCACTATCGATCTTTCAGTTCTTGGGGGTGTGGATCTGGTAAGCGTCACCTATTTTCTGGAAGGGATTCCCGTAGCGGTGGTTGAGGAAGCACCTTTTACTAGAAACATCGGGCTCCCTGTGACAGGCACGCTTGAATTTCATGTCGTTGCCCAGTTGAGCAATGGATCAGAGCTCTCCTCTCAGCCCGTACAAATAGAAGTGCAGGATATGGTCGCTCCTTCGGGCCTGACCGTATCTAGTTTTCCTTGACGCGATCGGTCGTTCGGAATAGATGATTTCTTCAAATTGGCAATCTTAGGGGTTTTTGAAGTACTCCATCAGCTTTTCTAAATCCCGCTCGCTTAGGATCGTGGCGAAACTGGGCATGGGAACATTTTCGTAGCCTTTGACGATCGCTGCTTGGGGGTCGGTGATGGATTCCCGAATGTAATTGGCATCGATGATGACTGTATCCGTTTGGTCTTGGCGTATGACGTCCTGGGATCGACCGAATAAGTTTTTAAATGTGGGGCCGATGAGATTGGTTCCATCGTTGGAGTGGCAAGCCCGACAGTAGTATGAGTATAGTTGAGCTCCACTAAGTTGTTGGGTTTTGCGAACGTAAGGTTCCTCGACGTTTCGCAGGCTGATGGTCAGGGTAGCCTTATTGATTCGAGAGGGAATGGCCACGACGCCGGGACGATGCCAGCGGAGTCCTTCGCTCAAGGCAACCTGTTCGTGTTTGCTCGAATCGAGATGGTAGAATTTGTTGCCTGTATTCGTGTGTTCGAAATCTAGACTGATCTGCACAGTGTCCTCTGATGGAGATCCGATCGACTGCTCGACTAGATGGCCATCTACCTCGAAGCGGAAAGTGGGGGTACCCGTGTCCGGGTTGCGACGGTAGCCCCTAAAAACGATTGATTCCGGAAGCGAGTCGGGGTCTTTCAATCGAAGGGGATTGGTTGCGGTTCCAAGAGATTGTTTGGCGCCTAATATCTCGCACTTGCGTCCCCCGCGTCCGAGCGTCTCTCCCGAAAAGTCTACAAACCCACCCTGCCAAACGTAGACGGGGGCGCCGTTTTGGGCGTCGAAGGCGTAGTTGAATCCACCCGGAAAACCCACCGCGATCATGCGGGCGGAGGGGCCATCAATGACGCAGCGCTGAATTACGACTTTGTCAGTGACAGAAATATCCGCAGGAGCGGTAAATCCAGGGGCTGAACTAAGCAGCAATAGGAGCGCAGAAATCAGCCGTGTCATGGCAGCAGTTGGTTGAGGGTGTAGATTCCGAAGTTGTTCTCGAGAAGCAGACCCTCGGAAGACATCAGTTCCGGAAGTTGAATATTGTATATGTATTCGGCTTTCAATGGCACTTCGAGCGAGAGGATCCCTTGGTCAGGGGAGAGCGCTGTAGCTCTTACGGGAACCGTGGCTTCATTAAATGGCTCTGATCCGTAGGTATCCCAGTATTTGAACTGAAACTCACTGATCGAAATTAAAGTGTTTGTAATTTCGGATTTAGCGAGGGGCTGGGTGAAATGCAGATCGAATCCCTTTCTGGTGAGGGCGATGCGTTGAATTTCGAACGGCATTTGGGAGGAATCATAGGAAATGACTTCGATGGCGGGTTCTCCGGGAGTCCAGCCACGCCCCACGGACCCGACCCAAAGATTTCCCTGAGGGTCAAAGGCGGTAGAAAACGAAGCGCTGACCAAGGGTCGTATGAACGGGAAGACTGCTCCTTGGTAGGCGCCATTCACCTTCTCGAGAGCGACTCGCACAACGGTACGGTGGGAAATGTCGGCAATGAAGGCCTGGCCTGCGAAGGGACCGAACTTGTCGGCTGGCGCAAATGAGGGCGATCCAGGGGAATTGGTCAAGTCGCCATGGGCCAGCCAGACGGCGGGGAGCTTGCGGGCCTCTCTGAAAACCTCGGGATCGAGTAGTGGAACCGCTCTAGGTATTTCACCGACCGTTTTGTAGTCAAGAACGGCTGGCGTGATTCCGTATTCGGGTCGGTCCCAAAAGGATGCGGGATGGCCCAGGAAATCACCTTCTTCAACATGGCCGAGATAGGAGGACGCTACCCAGTCTCCTTGGTTGTCGGTAATGAAAAGTTCGTCTTTGGCATTCATTCCAATGCCTGCTGGGGAACGCAGGCCAGAGGCGAATGGTGTGAGGGATCCGCCAGGGCTCCGTTTCATGACCCAGCCCCGATAACCGAGAGCGGAACCCATTTGATGAGGATAGCCATCGGGGGCCGCCTTGTGATAGGATCCAGAGGCCAGGCCCGTGGAAAAGAACAGATCCCCTTTCGAGTTGATACGGGGCCCGTAGGCGAATTCGTGATACTGACCGGTAAATCGAAATCGATCCTCGTGAGTGGAGTAGAGGTCGGCCACTCCATCGCCGTTGGTATCCTGAAGAAAGGTAAGCTCGGGCTTTTGCATCACGTAAACACCGCTTCCGTCGGGAGCCACGCGGACCCCGATCGCTTCATGAAGACCTTCGGCGAAGAGGGACCACTGGTCGTCCTTGAGTCGCCAGACGCTTCCGGTGCGGTTGGAAACATAGACCGAGCCGTCCTTGGCGAAATCGATATCGGTCGGTTCGAATCGAATCGGAATGCTTTGTTCCGGTATTGGGATTTCCCTTATGGAATAGCCGTGGGGGACAGTCGGCGTGTCTTTGCGGCGGTAAAAGGAAACGGTGAATTCCTTTTGGTTTGGGTAGAGATTTTTGACCAGATTGCGCTGGTTTTGCTGCCCATTCGTGGACAGACGGCGGAAGTGCGTTTGCTTGACCCAATAGTTAAGGTATTCGTCTGTCGTATCACTGGCCTCCAAGGAGAAGTGCAGGTTTTGCTGCGTTTCCGATACGATTTCCAAATGTTCCTCCACCTCCCAGTTGATTTGCGTTTTGGTGTCTCGCAATCGGTAGCGAAAATGCACTTGGCCATCCCGAACCGTGTATCCCTTCCAGCTAAATTCGAGTTTCCTGAAAGGAGCTTCGCCGAAAGACCAAGGGTTGTCTCGAAGCAGAAAGCGCTTTAGTTTCGATTCGTCGTATTCAAATTCGCCATTTTCGTTCACCTTGCCGAAACTACCCGACCAAATTGCCTGAATGGAATAGGTGTTGGGATCATAAAGGTGATGAATCCCATCAGCAGAACCCACTGCCAGCAGAGGAGATTTGTCGAACCCTTCCGAACGTGTTTCTCGGATGATCAAACCTTGAGTGACGACAAGCTCGCCATCATCCGCCAGTTGAAAGGTTCCCTGCCTATCATCGTTTTGCCCCCACCCCATGGGAGACATAAGACAGAGGATCCCAAGGATGAGCTGACCAAATTTGGTATTCAAAGCTAAGAGAGTTTGAAGGGATATTAACAGTACCTAATGGGCAGGGGTTCGGGTTTGCTATGATGGAAACCGAATAATGCGACGAGCATTTTTGGACAGGATCTTAGTGGCCACTTTGGGGCTAAGAGAAAATTGTCTCACATTGGCGATTTGCTGCGATCCGGAGCACTCGTCTCCCTGGCCTGCACTGTCTGAGCAATCCGTACCCAAGCATAGTTTATCCTGGTGTCTTTCGATGAATTCGATCGCGTGCTCCGGATCCCGGTTCAGGGCATTGCGCCCCGAGCCTGCTGAAAGGTCGCCGTACATATTGGGATAGTCGGCCAGATAGCGATCAGTTAAGCCACCAGGCGTGACTTTGCCTTTTGGATACATAATCGACTGATCGTGCTTGGCGTCAATATTGCCCCACCAGGTTTGAGCGTGCCCGATGAAATTCACTTCCGGGAAGCGTTCGAGCACTTTATAGAATCGCTCGAACCCATGATTATACATCTCGTACTGGAAGTGAATAAGCACTGGTACTTGGTACTCTTTGGCCAATTCGAATACGCGCACCATAGGGGGGGAGTCGCTAGGGAGGTTGAATTTCAGCTCACCGATGCCGACTGCTCCTTTTTTCAGCCATGACTCCATTTTTTGCGTGGCCCCTTCGAGATCCGGAATCTCGTTACAGAAGAAAACAAACTTATTGGGAAAGCGTTCGGTCATCTTGGCAGCCGCCTCGGTAACGGACACTCGTGCCGCGAGACCATTGGAGTCTCCCATATGGGTGGAGAACATTTTCAAATAGGAAGCGGAAGGAAGCAGAACACTGCGAGTGATACCCATGGTGTCCTGGTGTTTGAGAAAATCTTCATCGCTCCGGCCAGAATAGCCCAAGTGCTGATGGATATCGATTATTTCTTCCTTTGGTCGACAGGCTCCCAGAAAACCCGCTAATCCACATGCAGAAGTGATTGCAAACTGTCTCCGATCCATAAGCATAAGGAAAATATGCTCAGAAACCCTACCTTCAATGGCCAGCCTAATCCTAGTGTGCCGGGGCGTTTTCTCCCATGGTTGTTGGTTCTTTGCACTGGCATATGGGTTTTCGGTCAGGAACCGCAGATCGACGAAGCTCAGATGCCGCGCATTCCGGCCGTTGAGCCTGAAGACGCGCTGGATACCTTTGAGATTAAAGCTGGTTTTCGGGTCAAACTCGTGGCCCACGAACCGGACATCGTAGATCCCATTGCTATGGCCTTCGATGCGGATGGCGCTTTGTATGTGATCGAAATGCGCGGCTATTCAGAGCGGAGGGATGACCGGCTAGGGCGTATCCGTTTGCTGAAAGACTTGGATGGGGACGGCCTATTCGAAACCTCCTTCGTATTTAAGGACGAACTGCAGTGGCCAACCGGAATCGTTTGTTACAAGGGGGGCGTTTTTGTGGGAGCGACCCCGGATCTGAGCTACTTCAAGGATAATGATGGTGATGGCGTTAGTGATGAGGAACGTGTCGTCTTTAAGGGGTTTGGTCCTGAGGATTCGCGGCTTAATATGCAGGCCCTATTCAACAGCTTTCGCTGGGGTCCTGATAATCGTATTTGGGGCGCGACCGCGTCGAGTGGAGGGAATGTGACGCGACCGGACGATCCTTCATTTGAAACGGTTCCTATTCGCGGCGCAGATTTTTCTTTCGATCCGGAAACACTCGATTTTCGGGCGGAAAGTGGCACGGCCCAGTACGGAATGACTTTTGATTCCATGGGTCGAAGGTATGTATGCAGCAATTCGAGACATGTTCTGTGGGTAGCGTATGAACGGAATCAAGTTGGGCTGAATCCTTATTACGAATTGCCCGATCCGCTTGTGAGTATTCCTCAAGACGGTGCGGCGGCGCCCGTCTTTCGAATTAGTTATGACGAGCCCTGGCGTGTGGTGCGGACGCGATGGCGTGTTTCTGGCGTAGTGAGAGGAATGATCGAAGGAGGCGGTCGCGTTTCTGGCTACTTCACCTCGGCCAGCGGTATACACTCCTATTGGGGGGATGCTTTCAGAGAAGGGTTTCAGAACAATTTCTTTGTCGGCGATGTCGGCAGCAATTTGGTGCATCGAAAAATTCTTCGACACGATCCCGGGAGGGTCCAGCCCTTGGCTATCCGCCCGGATGACGAGCAAGAAACTGAATTTCTACGCAGTAGCGACAATTGGTTCCGGCCCGCCAGCTTCGCAACTGGCCCTGATGGGTGCCTTTACATTTGCGACATGTACCGCGAGACGATTGAGCACCCCTGGTCCCTGCCGCTAGGAATAAAGCAGCACCTCGATTTAAACAGTGGCAACGATCGCGGACGCATCTACCGAATTGAGCCAGAAAGATTTCAGCGTTCCCCTGTCCCTCGATTGTCAGAGGCTTCCGATGCCACACTCATTGAACTGGCACAGAATTCAAGTGACGACTGGTATCAGACGACTTCCCGTCGTTTGCTGTTCGAGCGGGATAGACCGCTCCCTGCCAAAGCCATCCCTGCTCCTTTTCCAGCCCTATTGAGCAGTGAGAGTTCCCTCCTTTCCCGTTTTCCTGATTGGGAAGGGGATCCTTGGCTGGAAGCGACGCTTCTTAATTCGCTGCGAGAGATCGACGATATCAAGGAAGCGTGGAAACGTAATGATATTGGTGAGTCGCCTGGATTCAGGCTCGAATTAGCAAGACTTACGGGACGGACGGGAGATCGGGCCCTTGTTCGGTTCGCGGTCGAGCAATTGGCCGAACGAAGATTCTCAACTCAGCAGGTAGAACAGGTTTTCGCGTTGAAAGATGGGCTGGCTTACAGCGGGTTGGGCTGGGAGGCGGTTAAGGATCAAAAGGGTCTTCGTATCCTCTTTTCCCAGGCGGAGTCCATTGCTGCCAGCGAAGAATCCGATATGGCTTCGCGATTGGCCGGTCTTCGACTCTTGGAATTGGCGGGTGGCTCTTCAAGTGAACCCCTTCGAAAGCGCCTAATATCCAGCAATAGATCGCCTAAAGAGCTAGTCGTTGAAGCGTCGAATGGAATTGCGGATACAGCGTTTTTATTGGAGCATATTGAGCGCCTCCCAAATGAGGCTTTTCGGACCGCGGCGGTGCGTTTCACTGAAAATGGGGAAGACGCGACCCGATTTCTTGAAGCGATTGCATCGAATCAGGTATCGCTTGAACAAATACCAGCGGAAGCTTTGCGAAAACTGCGTCAGCATCCGGATGCAGAAGTAGTGTCCCGTTCATTGGAAGTGCTCCCCAAGGTCGAGTCTCGATCCGATGTCGTCGCTCGATACCAGTCGGCATTGGATATTCCAGGTGACCGGATGAAGGGGAAAGCTGCCTTCGAAAAGGCCTGCGCGCTTTGCCACCAAGGGCTGGATGGAGGTGGGCTGGTGTTTGGGCCCCCGGTTGCGACGTTTAAATCGGCTGGGAAAGCGTCGATTCTCGGAAATATCCTAGACCCGAACCAAGAGGTGGCTCCCCAATATCAAGCTTTTCAATTTCGAATGAAAAACGGGGAAGCGTACATTGGAATGATTGGTTCCGAAAACAGGCAGAGTGTCACCCTTCGTTTGCCTGGTGGCGAGTCCAAGACTTTTCCCAGAACGGCCGTTCAAAGCATGACCGGTGTGGGCCGCTCTTTGATGCCGGAAGGGTTGGAGCATTCCTTGACGGTAGAGGAGATGGCGGACCTGCTTGCCTACCTCGTTCAGTGAGGGAGAGGTTAGAGAGGCAGGCTCCAAGAGGGT
>CALDFV010000251.1 GCA_937942145.1 uncultured Opitutaceae bacterium | reverse complement strand
GCCGCGCCGGTAAGGTTGATCTTTAAGACTGCGGCACAGCGCGAGCGCTGGCCTTACGGAGTGGTCTGCCTAATCGTTGTCCATCGTCGCCATTGCCCGCTTCAGCTTCGCGTGGGCGGCCTTGATTTCGTCGCTAGCGTTTCTCAGATCGATGGGGTGTAGTAATTCGGGATCGGTGGTGAAGTCAAAAAAGTGGTGATGACCGGTTTCGTCGAAAAGCTGATACTGCTTGTCCTGTATCCAGCGAGAAAGACTACGCCCGATTTTGTTGTGCCCGGGTAGAGGGTCATGGTGGATGAAAACCCAGTCGCGCGGATTGCCCTTTTTCCCTTTTACCTGAGGCAGGAAAGAGCGTCCGTCGAAGATTTCGTTTTGGGGAAGTGGAATGCTGGCGGCTTCAAGAAGCGTCGGAACGAAATCGGTGGTATCCACTAAATCGGAGACAACGCGCCCGCCCGCTTGCGATCCAGGCCAATTTACGATCAAAGGAACGTGGGTGCCGCGGCGATTGTTCAATCCTTTACCTCCGAGTATCACGCGGCCATCCCGCATTTTAGAGGTTACCTCGCGAGGGGTCCCGTTGTCGCCATAGAAGATCAGGATTGTGTTTTCACGGATTCCAAGTTCGCCCAATTTCGCATCGATACGTCCGATGAGCTTGTCCATGTACTCGACCATGTCCCCAAAATATTTGTCGGGATTGCTTTCGAAACGATTTCCGTTGAGCCAATCATCGCTATCGGGAGTCGGGTTGAAGGGGCCGTGAGTCAGGGCCATGGGGTAATAGACGAAAAAAGGCTCTTCGGAATTTCGCTTCATGAAATCATTGATGTAGTCCACGTATAGGTCCGGCCCGTATTTGCCTTTGGTGTCTTTGACGTAAGTCCCATTGGACTGAATACGAGGATCAGGATACCGCGAGGATTTATCTTCGGTATGCTCGGTGTGCCAAAGAAAATACTCGTCGAATCCGGAGTCTTCCGCTCTCATTCCTCGATTGCGCCATTCGGGCATGTAGTCTGGGGGATTGTAGCTTCGGAGCTGCCATTTGCCTGATATGCAGGTTTTGTATCCTGCATCCGAAAACCAGTGCCCAAAGGTTTTGGCCTCCGGGTCAAGAATTCCAAAAGCAAGCCAATTGCGAAAATTATACTTGCCTGTCATGAGAGCCACTCGTGTCGGCGTGCAAAGCGGCACGGCATGAGCGTCATCAAATCGTACACCCTCCGCGGCGAGTCGATCCAAGTGGGGCGTTTGGTAGGATGTACCCCCGTAGCAACCTAGCGCTTCCATTCCCAGATCGTCGGCCATGATGAGAACGACATTGGGTCGATCCGAAGCGGCGTGGAGAAACGATGTCAGGAAAACGGAAATGCAGAATATTCTTAGGATCATGATTATGCGATGAACGATAATGGAAACGGAGGCCCAGCGTTTGGGCTATGCCGTGACCTTGGAGAAAGTGGGGATAGAGTCAAAGATAGTTTGGCTACCGGCAAGCTAGCGACTGTGTTCTTCAGATTGAACCAGTATAGATAGCGTGATCTGTTTTTTGTCGGTTCGATGGGGTACAGCAGCCGGCGCTGGCCCTACGAGGGTCTCGCAAGAAATTGTGGTCAAATTTAACCCGTGTTCTAAAAGGCCTAGTTCAGATTCAAGTGCTTAGGCGCGTTTGGATTGGCAGCGAGGTAGTCGCTAATGTGCTTGACGATATTCGGGTACTCTTTCGAGACGTCTTTGCTCTCCGCGAACATTTCGACTTTGGGTCCGTATAGCATGAGTTTCGAGCCATCGCTGGGAACGACCGCTTTAAAGTGATCGTAGCGAACGAAATGGGAGTAGCTTTTGTCCTCGGGTATGGCGTTTCGCAGCCGTCTGGCGATGTTAGCCCGCTCGGGGTCGTCTATCCGATTAGTCCATTCGTTGGGGTCGCTCTGGTGATCGTAAAGCTCTTCACTTCCGTCGAAGTAGCGAATATAGCGCCAGCGGGAAACGCGAACGGTGTGGGTTCCGCGACCGACGGTTGACAAAGCCATGTGGGGCCAGTGGGCGTTTGGGTTGGCGAGAAGGGAGGTGAGCGAGTTGCCGTCGAGATCGGATCGCTTTTTGAGTCCAAGCATGTCAATAACTGTTGGATACACGTCGAGTAGAGAGACGGGTTTCTGGCTTCGTTTGCCAGGCAGGAAGCCTTTAGGCGTCGCGTTTTTTGGGGGGGCAATCATCAAGGGGACGCGAGTTGATCGTTCCCATGCAGTGAATTTCCCCCAATGCTCTTTCTCGCCCAGCTGCCAGCCGTGATCGGACCAGAGCACGATCATGGTGTTGTTGGCGTACTCCGAACGGTCGAGCGCGTCGAGTACCTTGCCCACCTGCTCGTCCACGAAGGAAATGCACGCAAGATAGGCGCTGACTGCGTTGCGCCACTGACTGTTCTCGACCACCGTGGAATGAGCCCCACTGGTTAGAGCGTATCTTGCGAGTTCCCGGGCGGTAGGCGAGAGGTCGTCAAGATCGTCAGCGGGCACCTCAGGCAAAACGACGGATTCAGGTGGATACATATCGTGAAAGCGTTTTGGCACCCAAAGTGGCTGATGCGGGCGATAGAAGCCGACCGCAAGCATGAAAGGCTGGTCATATTGCTGGCTCAGCTTTTCAACCGCCCAATCTGCGCTTTCCGTATCCGTCCATTCCTCGTCGGGCCGGTCGATGGGTCCCCAGTCAAACGAATCGATGGTGCGGGACCCGCGTTGGCGGTCTCGAGGCATTTGATTAAGTGGCATGGTAATGCCTAAGCGGGGAATTTCATGGCGCACGTAGGGACTGCTGTCCTTTAACTCTTTTTCGGAGATGGTTCGTTCATCAGGCAGGATCGGCATCCACTTGTCGTAGTCGGGTCCATACTCATCAAACATTCGCTGGCTCTTGCCGTGGAGCAGTTTTCCCGTTCCCATGGTGTAGTAGCCCTGTTTCTTTAGATCTAAAGGCAGCAGCTCGGCGTCTGGCAGGGTCCTTTCAATCTTCTGACCGTTACCGTAAACGCCGTTGTGAATGGGAAGCAGACCGGACCAGTTAGCGGCTCGCGAACCACTGCAAGCGGGTACGACACAATGAGCGTTAGTAAATAGGAGGCCCCGCTCCGCTAGGCGATCGATATGAGGCGTCTTGACTTGTGGATGCCCATCGAGGCAGCCGATCCAGTCATTCAAATCGTCGATTGTGATGTAGAGAATGTTGGTTTGACTTGAAACACCCTGTGAATTCGCGGATGGAAGGTTCACGGCTAGAAACGAGGATAAGCATACGACAATTAGCGATAAGCAAAATGGAATTTTGTGGGGTGCGGTAGGTCTCATACGCTAGGAGTATCACGTTGGAAACGGCACCGTTTCAAGGTAATTTGATTGGGCGGTCATTTGCGGTTAAGGAGCCAATGGTTCGGCGGTCCCAATTTGGGATCTAGTCGCATGGAGTGCTGTCGGTAAATGGCAGAGAATCGCCTGAAAGAGGCTTGCATTCAGCCCGCTTCATTTTTGGGGGTTCCAAAACAGGAGTCAGCGAAGAAATCATATAGAAATAAAGGCACACAGCGGGGTATCCGTCTCACGAATCCATTATCTGAACCACTGTTTGGACATCGCAGATTTTGAGAGAATGACCATGCCGACGCAGATTGCAATTGTCAGGAGGGCCATCATGATGGTGGGAGGCCCCATTGAGCTAATTGGGTCGGATAAAAAATAGATGTGGAACGTCCGGAGGTCGTCACCCTGCCGGTTCAACATTTTATAAAGTAGACCTAGAGAGTCACTTGGCAAGATCCGCAGAAATTTCTAAAACAAATAGGAATCGCCGCGAGAGTCGCCTCTACTGTTCCCCTATTAGCTTGAATATCGCAGCAGTACAGGCGTCGAGATCGCTTATTGGTCTCCAGTCCCAGTCCTTTCGGGCGCTGGAATCGACAAAAACATTAGGGGCGGTGTTAAGAAGCGCTTCTACTATGGGGTCAGATTTGAAGTTGTATTGAAAGTCTGGTTTCACTTTCAAGATAGAATCCGCGATTTCTTGGGCTGTAGGGCAAAGAGCGTGAAGATTATAGGCGTGTTGACGGAGTTTTTTCTTGGGAGCGAAGGCCAGCTGAACGAATCCTTCGACGAGGTCCTCAATATAAATAGTGGACATGCCAATGTTCCGTGAGACCGGAAAGGTGAACGTCTCGCCCTTTGCAGCGGCGACGTAGGCATGGGAGGCATAGGCAGTCAGCGCGGCAGGGGGTGCATAGGGAGAAAGGACGAGTGGGGGCCGGAGACATCGAAAGTCTAGACCGTGTTTGAGCTTATAGTATACGCCAAGGCGTTCGTTCGCGACCTTTGTGACTCCGTAAATGTTCTCGGGCCATTGCGGATGGTTTTCCGGTAGGATTGATGGCACGTCGGATCCATAGGAGGCGCCCGTTCCTGGGAAAATGATTCTTGGCGAGCCATTGGCCAGCGCCATTTCAAAGAGATTGAAAGTGGCAAGAGCGTTTACATCGAACGCGCGGCGTCTATCGATTTCCGAGCTGCCAGAGAGAAGCGAAGCGAGATGGAAAATAATCTCGGTTTTTTTCGACTTGAGAGTGCTCTCAATGGTCGCTTCGTCACAAATGTCAGCAGTGACGTAATCGACTCCCGCAACCGTGGACTCGGACTGGGGCTCTGTGATGTCTAGGCAAGTGACGCGGTGATTGTCTTTGAGCAGCCGATTGGCGAGCAGCCGAGCGATGTTTCCATTGCCGCCAGTGATGAGGATCGATTTGGGTTCAGACATAGAGGGTTGTTTAATTCGAATCGAGTGGCACTTTGAAATGCGAGAGAGTTAATTGTGTTTGTTCGATTAGACTGACCCAAAGAGCGGGGCAAGAGATTTGGTTGAAACTAATTTTTTGCAGGTTTCACGATTCCTTTTCGATTTCGATGGATGACTGTACTAGCGGTCTTGGGGTTTAAAGCCTTGTGGGAGGGGAGAGGGCCTCTATTTTGGTTTTCAATGAAAGTGAAGACTCTCGAGGAGGCGCTGGAGTTCGTGGGATCGGTCAATATGTGCACGGTGTTTAGCGGGAAAGTGAAGGGTGTTCCAGCGCTCTGGGATGTCGTTGATCTTCCTGCAAACGGGGGCGGCCACACCAAATGGGGGGCAAGAGTAGAGGCAGTATGGACGTGGAAAAACGAACTGCCGGAGACCTATCCTGACGATATTTTCTACGGTAAGATTCCGGGTGGCCATGCGGTTTTGATGACGATCGACTATTTGGTTGGAACCCACTATGCGAAAGCCCATAGGGCGGTCGAAGCCTGCTCAGAGCTCGCGCAACAGGTTTATGAAATTATTCGGCTCAATCCGAATACGTCCGGAGAGCTCCGAAAAGAGGCGATGTCGCTGAACGCTTGTTCCAAAAGCCAGTTCGATACGGCCCTTAAGCAGTTGCAGGTCACCTTGAATATCGTGCGATCGAATGAGCCAGGTCTGAAAAACGACACTTGGGTTCCATTCAGTGAAGTATACCTGGATTTAGTGGAGAAATCGGATTGAGGGTTACCAAATCGCATTCGGTATTCTGCGGTTGAAGGGTCTTCTGTATGCTGTTGCAAACGCGATTGATTGCTTTCAGAAACACTAATCGTCGTGCCTTACGACAAGTATTATGCCGACTCAGAAAAAGAGTTCAGAAAAGATGAATGCGGAAAAGACGCGCTTAGCGGATTCCGCGGCTCGAAAGGCCAATTGGAAGCGTTGGGGGCCTTATTTGTCAGAGCGCCAATGGGGGACGGTCCGAGAGGACTATTCGAAAGAGGGCGAGGCCTGGGATTATTTGCCCTTTGAGCACTCCAGCTCACGGGCATATCGGTGGGGTGAAGACGGGATTCTTGGGTTTTGCGACCGGGAATGCCGACTGTGTTTCTCAATCGCCTTGTGGAATGAAAAGGACGAGCGGCTGAAGGAGCGCTTGTATGGACTAAACGGAAACCAGGGGAATCACGGTGAAGATTGCAAGGAGCTCTATTATTATTTGGATTCGACTCCAACCCACAGCTACGCAAAGGCCCTCTACAAATATCCGCAGGCGGCTTTTCCCTACGAAACCTTAAAACAGGAAAATGCGAATCGTGGAAAAAAAGATTCGGAGTTTGAGATTCTGGATACAGGCGTTTTTGATGAGTCACGGTACTTTGATGTGCAAGCGGAGTATGCCAAGGGGAGTCCGAACGATATATTGATTCGCCTAACCATTAGCAATCGGGGCCCCGAACTGGCACGATTGCATACGCTGCCAAAAATATTCTTTCGCAATACTTGGATTTGGGGATGCGAACATGAAGGTTGCACACTGAAGCCGAGCATCCGCGAGGTGGCGAAGGGACGCCTGCAATTGGATCATCAAACGCTGGGCCAATTCGGATTCCGTGCAGATACTGCCTCAAATGGAACGGAGCCCGAATTTGTTTTTACGGAAAACGAAACCAATACGGAGAGGTTGTATGGAACAGAAACCTACACTCCTCATGTAAAGGACGGAATCGAGAGATGGCTCTTAGAGAACGACGAAAGCGCGGTCAATCCGGACAAGCGAGGAACGATTTCAGCGGCACACTATGAATTGAGCATTCCTGCGGGTGAGAGCGTCTCTATTGATCTTAGGCTTTATGCGGAAACGGAAGCCCCGAAATCGGTTTTTGGGAAAGCCTTCGATCGCATTTTCTCGAAACGTATTGAGGAAGCTGACCAATTCTATGCCTCCGTTTCGCCGCAAGCGCTTAATTCAGAAGAGCGTAGTGTGGAACGCCAAGCCTATGCCGGTCTTCTTTGGAGCAAGCAGTTTTACCACTACTCTGTCCATGACTGGCTGAGAGGCGATCCCGGAATAACAAGTCCGCCTAATGAGCGGCTGGAGGGTCGCAACCATGATTGGGAGCACCTTTTTAACCGGGACGTAATCTCGATGCCCGATAAGTGGGAATACCCATGGTACGCCGCTTGGGATCTAGCATTTCACATGATCCCCTTTGCTCGGATTGATCCGGATTTCGCCAAGAAGCAACTGATCCTCTTTTTGCGCGAGTGGTACATGCACCCCAATGGCCAGATACCTGCCTATGAATGGGCTCTGGGCGACGTGAATCCGCCCGTCCATGCCTGGGCCTGTTTGCACGTGTACCGAATCTGTAAGGACGATGGAAAAGGGGACCTTTCTTTTCTAAAGCGGGTTTTCCACAAGCTCATGCTCAACTTCACTTGGTGGGTGAATCGCAAAGATCCAGAGGGTCACAACCTGTTTGCGGGAGGATTCCTAGGGCTGGACAATATCGGGCTCTTCGATCGTTCCCAGCCGTTGCCCGATGGGCATTCGCTCCATCAGGCAGACGGAACCGCATGGATGGCGTTTTATTGTTCTTCGATGTTGGCGATTGCGTTGGAGATCGCAAAAGTGGATCCCGATTACGAGGATGTAGCGTCCAAGTTTTTCGAGCATTTCATGAGTATTTCTGATGCCATGAACCATTTCGGTGAAAATGGTCTCTGGGACGAGCAAGAAGGTTTTTACTATGACCAGCTTCGGTACCCCGATGGCAATACAAGACACATTAGAGTCAGGAGTCTGGTTGGTCTGATTCCGCTCATCGCGGCGGAAACGCTAGACGCGGAATTATTGAATTCGATGCCGAGATTCAAAAAGCGCATGGACTGGTATTTGGACCACCGAAAGGACCTGGCACGGCAAATTACGTACGAAGGGGACGAAGCAGATGGAGCTCACTATTTATTAGCTATTCCGACAAGGGAGCGACTGGAGAAGTTGTTGGCGTATCTATTTGATGAAGAGGAATTTCTATCGCAGTTCGGAATTCGTTCACTCTCTCGCTACTACTGCGACAAGCCTTATGGATTGAATCTTGCAGGTAAGGATTTTGAAGTGAGATATACTCCGGGGGATTCAGATTCGTGGCTATTTGGAGGGAATTCTAACTGGCGGGGACCGGTATGGTTCCCGATTTCCTATCTGATTATTGAAGCCCTCTATGGTTATCATCGCTTTTACGGTGAATCTTTAAAGGCGGAATTTCCCACGGGTTCTGGCAACTGGCTAACTTTGCAGGAATGCGCTGACGAACTTAGTCGAAGAATGAGTGGACTTTTTATGCCGGACGGAAGTGGCAATCGTCCTTGTCATGGAGATTCCGGTATCTATGCGAGTGATCCTCATTTCAAGAACTATCCCTTGTTCTACGAGTTCTTTCATGGCGAATCCGGCAAAGGACTAGGAGCCAGCCACCAAACCGGTTGGACCGCTTTGGTGGCAGAACTGCTGCGCCGCAAGTAAGAAAGAACCGCAATAGGTCCCATACGTCGTATAGGACCTATTTGATAGGCAGAACTATGACAAATTCTTCTTGAAAAAAGCGACCGTGCGTTCCCAGGCCAACTTGGCGGCGTCCTCGTCGTACCGCGGTGTGGTATCATTGTGGAAACCGTGATTCGTGCCGGAGTAGATGTACGCTTCGTAGTCTACGCCATTTTCTTTCAAAGCCTTTTCGTACTCTGGCCAGCCCGCATTTACACGCTGATCGAGTTCTGCGTAATGAAGTTGGATCTTTGCCTTTATCTTCTTCGTGTCCTCTGCTGACGGCTGGGCGCCGTAAAATGGGGCTGCGGCTTTGATGATATTCGGGAGACGAACTGCTAATGCATTCGACATGCCACCGCCGAAGCAAAAGCCAACCACTCCTGTCGATTGGCTGCTTAGATCATGACTGTTCAAAAATTTTGCGGCCGCTACGAAGTCTTCCGTAATCTTGTTTCGATCGAGTTTACGTTGCATCGCACGTCCTTCGTCATCGTTTCCTGGATAGCCACCTAGGGGAGCGAGGGCGTCGGGAGCGAAAGCAAGAAATCCGGCTAAGGCCGCTCGTCGCGCCACGTCTTCTACGTATGGGTTTAGTCCCCGATTTTCGTGGACCACTAATACGCTCGGCAACTTTCCGCTAGTGTTTGCTGGTCGGACTAAGTAGCCTCGCGTCTTGTCGTGGCCAGTCGGCGACGGGTATTCTACGTATTCGGTTTTTAAGCGCGAATCTGATTTAGAAACTTGCTCTGCCCAGGCGTAGTGGGGACTGAGGGACTCAATCAGAGCCGCGGTGGTGACTCCGGCGACCGCGAATTTGGCGGCCTTGTTGAAAAACACGCGGCGGTCGATGATCCCGTGCACATACTCGTCGTAAATATCCAGGAGCTCCTGTGGAAAGTCGGAGGCTTTTTTTCGTTCGATGTCAGCGAGGAGAATGTCTTCTTTGGAATTCATATGTTAATGGGGCTAGTTGTTGATTGCATCTTCACCATCAGCTTCATTCTCGGAAGCTTCGGGTTTCGGAAATTCGGCGATAACGTCGGTCCGTTCGTCGCTGTCTTTTGAAGTTTTGGGATTATCTCCTGCTAGTCGTTGTAGCAACTCGAGGAGATGATCGCTTTGTTCTCTCAGGGTTTCGATATCGGATTTCAGTCGAGCGAAAGAGCTGGACTCCCAGTTCTGGTCCAAGTTTTCGAGTGTTTTACTAATGATGCTCGCCGGCGTGTTCAGATCCTGAAAAATTTGAGGAAACCAGATTGCCTTGTAGGCCGACGCTTCAACCGCGCGTTCCATTTGGTGGTAAATCTCGTCACTCCTTTTCTCGATCTCTACGCCCACCTCAGCCTTCCGTTCCTGCTCTAGATTTGCTTCCAGGCGTTTTGCTGCCTCCTCCAGTCGAATCTGCTCAAAGCGCATTTCTTTAATCAGCTTCGATTTTTCGGCGATCTCTGCTTGGGCTAGGCTTCCTTTTTGTTCAGCATTATCGAGTTTGGTTTTGTAGTCGGCATTGCTTTCTTCCAGTTCCTCCAACTCCGCTTCCATTTTTTCGATCATGATAGACCGATTCTCAAGGAGGTAGCGGAAGCGATTCACTTCCATCAGTTTGGATTTCGGCGAGTATCCGCTGTTTAGACGATTGGTTTCAGCTTGCTTTATAAGAGCGATCAGTGGCTGTGAAGCGATTTGCTGGAATCTGAGCCAGAGAATCGCGAAGATAGCGATGATTACGATCAGTACCCCTAGCACGAGTGCCGATTCCGTTATTCCGAGCGAAGAGACTAAACGGGCCCGGTTTTCCTCGAGCCTGGGAAGGCAAAGATAAACGATCGTTGCCAGCGAGGCGATTAAGCCGGTGGCAAAGTAGCGAGCCGAGAGTGAGTTGGTTGTAGTCATATTGCGCAAATGAGCTCGTCGAAGTCCTCAAGTCGATAGTGCCCTAGAGTGTCGAAAGAGCCTACCAGATTGTCCATAAAAATTGGGAATACCCCTACGCGATTAAGCGCTGCTGTTAGTCCTGGCGAGCGGTTAAAGGAAAACCTAATGCGGTTCCAAAGAGGCTCCGCCCGCAACCCCATTTTGGAACTGCTTCTCTATGAAGGACTATCGGTTGAATCGGGCTTGGCTCGATTTTTCAGTGCGTGTTTTCCGTAAATCGCAATACGTACGGTTTGGAGTAATATGAGCGGGGCAAAAACCTTAGCGGTTTCGCGGTACCCGGTCTTCTCTTGGGTGGCTTGATGGTAAATTAGGAGAAGCATGATTAGGTAGGCGAGCCGGTGAATCCGTTTCCAGTTTCTTCCCCCTAGCTTTCTGACTGACCAATTGTTGCTGGTTGCGGCGAGCAAAAGCAGGAGCGCAAACCCGACGATTCCTGAGAGAATGAAAAGCTTGTCCCAATCCTTCACGAATTCGCTCCAAGAACCCGTATAGGCGAAATAGATGAGGAAATGTAGGAGGGCATAGAGGAATACGCTTACCCCGATTTGGCGTCTGTGGATTGCGATGCTTTTGGCAATCGCGAATTTTGGAAAGATCTTTCTGAGCGGCGTTATCATGGATAACGCTACAAAAAGGTAGGTAGATGCTAGGCCAAAGTATTCAAGAAGGTATTTAGCCGGATCAGCAAAGTATTCGGTATCATTCTGTAATACGGGCACAAATACATAGAAAACAGGAGTGCAAAGGAGAAGGTGGATGAACCACCGTTTTCGAAGGAAACGCGCGACTGGATTCATGCGTTGGATTGACCGTCAATCGACTGATCAGAAATTTCGCTTTAGGTTTAGTCCTTCGTAGAGATGGGAGACTTGCTCCTCGTATCCATTGAACATGAGCGTATCCTTGCGTTTACTGAAAAATCCTGAACCAATAATGCGTTCTGTCGCTTGCGACCAACGAGGGTGATCTACCGTTGGATTGACGTTGGCATAGAAGCCGTATTCCCTTGGCTGTAGGGCCTGCCAAGTGTTCATGGGTCGGCTATTGGTAAACTCGATCTTGACGATCGACTTGATGGATTTGAACCCGTATTTCCAAGGAACTACAAGGCGGATTGGGGCGCCGTTTTGGTTGGGGAGGGCCTTCCCGTAGATGCCGGTCGCGAGAAAACTTAACTCGTTTCTTGCTTCTTCAATCGTCAAACCTTCCACATACGGCCAATCGATGGATCCGCCGTTTTGCCCTGGAGCGTTCTTGGGGTCGAAGAACGTCGAGAATTTCAAGTATTTCGCTTTTTCGGTAGGCTCGACCATGTCCATGAGGGTACTCAGCTGAAATCCATCCCATGGGATGACCATCGACCAGGCTTCCACGCACCGAAATCGGTAGACCCGTTGCTCGATTCCGCCCGCTTTCTTTATAAGCTCATTGACGTCTATTTTCTGAGGCCTCTTTACATGGCCTTTTATTTCGATTTCCCAAGGCTCTGTTTGCCAGCCACGGTTAGCTAGGTCTTGAACTTCTCCCTTGTCGTAGGAAAATTCGTAGAAATTGTTGTACCCTTTTATCAAATCATACTCAGTCGGCTCGAGTCCGTCTGGTCGGAATTCTGGGTTAACTTCAGACGGAAACCCATAGGTAGCCGCGTGGGCGAGAGATTGGCCGAGCAAGGCTGAGGATCCCAGTCCAACGGCTTTCAGGAATCGCCTTCGATTGATGAAATCGGCTTCCGAGGTGGCAGCGGATTCAGGGAGGTTCCAGGGCTTGTTTTTTCTAATGTGCATAGCAAATCGAGATTGCGATTGTTAGATTAGACGAATGAGACCGCTCAGGGATTGGGAGGTTTCGCTAGTTGTTCCAGGAAAAGAGCGTCGAGGTCCTCGTTTTATGTCCAGAATATTTGAAATTCGCCGCCGTATCGGATCGGGAAATAGGGGTTCTAGCCATCCTTTTGGGCTATTAGATGAACATCCCTTTGCGGGAATGGGATTGGAATATCGGCATCTTTGAGCGCTTTGAATACTTCCAGATTGGCAGCGTATTGAATGGGGTAGTAGTCGTTGGTTTTCACCTAATAGCGGTATTCGATATTTATGGACGAATCTCCAAATTCCTTGATGCCGATTTGTGGCGGTTTGTCCGGATCGATGCCAGTCACTTTTGCTAGAGCGTTTCTGACGCATTCAATCGCCTGCTCGGGATCGGAGGCGTATTCAACCCCAACGATACCCTCGACGACTAAAACCGTAAACGAGTTCGTCAAAATTTCACCGAGAATCTTCTTGTTCGGGATCGTGACGACCTGACCATCCTCGGTCTCGAGCTGAGTGTAGCCAAGGCTGACGACAGAAACAATCCCCGTGCACCCGTGTAGGGTGAGCGTGTCGTGCACTTTGAATGGCCGAGTGAGAATTATCGCGATACCCGCTCCGTAGTTCGATATCGGACCTTGTATAGCTAAACTGAGACCGAGGGCTCCTGCGCCGAGGAGGGCGATAAATGGGCTTATGTCTACGCCGATCTTTCTAACTGCGATGAATAGGAACAGCAGAACGATGAGCAGTTTGATGGAGCTCGCGAAAAACCGGGAAAGAGTGACGTCTATATCCCGCTTCGCGCAAACGCGAAGAATGAGCTTTGAAAGCGAAGAGCCGAAAAGAAACCCAATAATCAAGATGATCATTCCCGCGATCAATTGAGGGGAGTAGTCGATCAGCTTGTTCGTATACGTTTCGACGATGGACTGTAATTGGTCGATTTCTTCAGGCATAGAGTGGGACTATAGGAACCAAAAAGTTTGGAACAAGCGCGAATCGCAGATGCTTGCGTTTTAACTCTTAACCCTCACGGGTCCGACTCTGCTTCAATATTCGATACCGAGCTTAGTCAGGAAAGTTTCCAGTTCGCGAGTGTCGAAATCGGCTAGTATCTTTCCGTCGATATCGATTGAAGGAGCACTGGACTGCCCGGTAAGCTCACGCATCTCTTTTGCCGCTGTGGGATCCGAAGTGACATCCAATTGAGTGTACTTAAATCCGTGGGCATTTAGCCAAGCAATGGCTTCGTGGCACCATCCGCAGTACGGTTTTATGTAGAGTCGAATTGAGTTCGGTTTCATAGCTTTTTTGTGACTAGGAGTCTACTACGGACAAGAGGTCCTATTGGCTGCAATAGAATTTTTAAAGAGATGACTCAATGGAAGAGCTAGATTTGCCTACCTGGACCTCTTGGTCGCCCCTGTCCGACTCGACCACCCGGTTGACCGGGTCGATTGCGTAGCATTTCGTCGATTTCGTTCTCTTCTACCGATCCGTCGCCATTGGCATCCATCTGGTCAAAGCGTCTTCGCATTTGCTGGGGCAGTTCTTCTCTGGAAATGAATCCATCGCCGTTGGCATCGGACGCCATCACCCGTTCCTTGATTGCTTGCGGATTGAATTGCTGGGGTTGACCGCCTCTTCCACCGGCCCCTCCTTGTTGACCGCGTCGCTGGATCATCTGTTCGATCTCAGGCTTATCAAGCTGGCCGTCTCCGTCTCGATCAATGTCGGCGAATCGATCTCTCATTCCCTCTGGGGCTTCCTCTAGGGAAATACTGCCATCATCATTTGAATCCATATCAAGGATACGTTGCCGCATTTGCTCAATTCCTCCTCCCGGACTGCCTCGCGGGGGAGCTCCAGGGCCTCTTTGTCCCTGACCTTGCCCACGGCCCGCACTACCGCCTACTCTGAAGGAACGACCATTGGTGCCCCCTCCATCGAGATCCCTTTCGAAAGAAATGGCGTATTTCTGTGTGACCGGTCGGCACCAACCTTCTGCGTCGCTGCAGGCAAAGTAGTGAATCGCGAGTTCGGCAGTTTTTGAGCTGCCTAAGCTGGATACTGAAAGCGCGAATTCTCGAGGATCGCGGTCCGTTTCCTGCTCGACTGTCGGAGCGGAACCTGTAGCGGGGGAAATGACGGTGCCATCGGATAGGACAAGTTCGTAGGTCAGAGGCGCGGCCAGATTGTTCCAGTGAACGTGATGGATTGGGTCGAGAAAGAATCCAAGATAGAGCTCACCTTTGCCGTTTTGCAGGACGCTGGGACCGGCTTCTATCCTCGGTTTAACGTAAAGGGGCGACCTGGCTTTTTCGATGGGAGCGATTTTGATCGGAATCAGTTCACTGGAGAAAGTTGGTTTTTCGAGTACGCCGGACTCATAGGAACGTTGCCGTCGATAGGGATTTTCCTTTTTCAGATTCAAATCGGCCACCTTAGTGTGAGTGGGGGTGTCCCCAACAAATGAAATAATCTGCTCCCGGAGAACCGTTCTATCTCTCCATCCGAGCGAATGGACGATCTTGCCGGAAGGGTCGATGACGATCTGGGTATTGGGGCCAAACCCCAACGTATGCCGAACGGCATTGTCTATCCCGTCGGACAACCATTCAACTGTCGTGCCCAAAACGCGCTTGGCCTCAACGATGTGCTGCAGGCGTTCTTCAAGGGTCATGGCTTGCACGTATCCGTTTAGCTCAGGGTGGGCGAGTGACTTGTACATGAAAAAGAACTGAATGTCGTCCCTGTCTTTGTAGTCCTGGTAGACGGCTTCCACTCCTGGATAGCTACGGTGGAAAATAGGGCAAGTTAGGCAGCCCGAAACGAGTACGGTGTGCTTGCCAGATACAACCTTCGCCAATGTGGTTTCGGTTCCATCAGAGGTAAAAATGGTCAATTCGGAGGGGATCGTGTCCCCTTGTTTCACCTGAGCTAGGTCAAGCAGCGGACCCATTCCCTGATTGGATCGTTGGGCGAGTGTTTGTGTCACTGCGGAGAGAACAATTGCTGTGACCGCAATGCACTTGTTTGAGGTGAGCTTCATCGTGAAAGTGGGAACGCTCGGCTGAGGTTGTTGGTTACCCGTTTGAGAAGTGTGATTGTTTTGTCTTCCCAACTTCAGTGTAGTGGTTAGAGAATTCGAGGTATGAATCATCGGAGTTTCGGGAAAGATGGGGTAAGAGTATCGGAAGTTGGGCTGGGCTGCTGGCAAATTGGCGGTAATTGGGCCCATGTTGAAGAGGACGTCGCCCGATCGATATTGCAAACCGCGGTTGAGGCAGGGGTGTCGTTTCTTGACACTGCAGACGTTTACGGTGGAGGCAGAAGCGAGGAAATTATTGGCCGATTTCTAAAGGAGTTGGGATCGAGCGAACTGTTTGTCGCTACTAAAATTGGTCGCGGAGCAATGTATCCAGATAAATATTCCAAGGAGGGTGTCAGATACGGAATAGAAGCGTCGCTGAAACGACTAGGCGTAGAGGCACTCGACCTTGTTCAGACTCATTGCGTGCCGATGGAAATTATGCAATCTGGAGAGATTTTCGAATGGCTGGAACGTCTCGTTGACGAAGGCAAAGTCAAAAGGATTGGAGCCAGCGTGGAAACTGTGGGTGAGGCGAACATGCTCTTGGATAATCTTGATTCACTCTACTCGCTGCAGATCATATTCAATATTTTCAGGCAAAAGCCCATTGAAGAAGTTTTTGAGAAAGCAATGTCTCGCGATGTTGGGGTTATTGCCCGGGTTCCATTGGCAAGTGGGGTTCTCTCTGGTCGGTTTTCAACGGAGACTGTTTTCGGGGCGGAGGACCATCGCAACTTCAATAAGGATGGAGCTGCTTTCAATGTAGGGGAGACCTTCGCGGGTGTCCCTTTCGAAAAGGGGATCGAGTTTGCCAAATCGATTGAAGAGATGAAACCTGCTTCTATGAGCCTGACGGAGATGGCGCTTCGATGGATACTCGATTTCGATGCGGTATCAGTTGTCATTCCAGGAGCAACCAAGGTCGAACAAGTGAAAACGAATGCTGGGGTATCTGATTTGCCGAAATTAAGTGACGTGATACACAGCGATCTGGCAACTCTGTACCGCGAGGAAATCGCGAAAAGCGTTCGAGGCGCCTATTAGCCGCCTATTTGGTTTTCAGCGGTTCCTTCCGAGCGAGTGACGAGATCTGTTTTGATTTGCGGATAGCAAATTCGGCTTGAATAGCATATAACGCCACCGATTAATGGATACCAGTTTGTATTGGCGCGCTGTGTAGCCAATTTTAGATATTGCATTTTCCAAACACGTGTGTGAAAACTCGTTGATGATCTCGCAGAAATCATCTAAAAAGGTGAATACAACCCTCGCATTAGCTGAGTATCTAGGGTTGTCGCGATGGACGGTCTCCAGAGCCTTGAATGGCCACGCGGGTGTTAAGGCAGAAACGGTAGAGCGGGTTAATGCAGCGATGAAGACGCTCGGTTTCAGCCCCAACGCGCTCGCTCGCGGCCTTCGAGGAGGGAAGACGGGAGCAGTCGGGATCTGTTTTCACACTTTCGGGACGCCGGTGTTCTCAAAAAAGTTGATCGCATTGCAAGATTCGCTTCGCAGGCGTGGGTACAGCGCTATCATCGAATTGATCGAGGATGATGCGGCAGCTGAAAATAGGGTGATCCGTCATTTTCTCTCACTAAAAGTCGAAGGCATTATTTTTGTGGGTGGGCCGCAGGCTGTAAATATCGAATTCGTTAGGGAGCTTCGTAACAACAACTCGCTTTCGGTGCTCGTGATTGACCCCTTTTCCGAATCCGACCTGCCCAGAATTAGCCTAGATCGGGGTTACGCGATAAGGGTTTCGTTAGAGAAGCTTTATGAGTTGGGACATCGAAAAATCGCAGTGCTTGGCATTCGGCCGGATGTTATCTATGGATCAGAGAGAGTGGCCAGCCTGGACAAAGTTTCCAAAGAGCTCGGACTGGAATGGGGCAAAAGTGTAAAGCTTATTATCGATGAAGAAAGTCGGAGAATGGACTTTGATGCGGGACGGAAACTAGGGGGCAAGTTTTTGGAGGAGGCCCGTGATTGTTCGGCGATCATGGCGATTAACGACCAAGTAGCGATCGGAGCGATGCGCGTGCTTCTGGAAAATGGCTTATCGGTACCAAGTGATGTTTCTTTGATCGGCTTTGACAATCTTGACTGCTCGTCGCACCTCCATCCCACTTTGGCGAGTGTGGATCAACGAATTGAGTACTTTACCGAGGAAGCGGTTGAAATGCTGGTTCAACAAATAGTGGAAGGCCCACAAGACGAGGTGGAGGCAAAACTTGTAGAACCAGAACTGGTGCTCGGCGAGTCGATGGCGCCAGCCGGAAAATCGCAAGATTTCGCCCAATAGTGTGAGAATGTCCTATTGTTTTACGGACCCGGAGAATCTGTGATGCCTCAGGAAGGATGGTGCCGAATGCCTTGCGGGACTCCTAATAGGTGCAAAAGGCCATAATCCTGAGAATCCGTTATCATTGAAACAAGCGAGTATGAACTATTTTGTAGTATCCGAAAAAGAGCACAACGAAGTTGTTTCCGCGGCTTATTTGAAGCGCGGCTATTTTGAAGATGAAGCGAACGATGCGGCCCGTATTTGCGCCGAAGCTTCGCGGCACGGCATTCGTACGCACAATGCGATTAAGGCCCTCCACTTGGACGATATGCTTGGGAGTGGCTCCAAGGGCTGTGTGCCGGGAGCTGAAATTATCGAAATGCCATCGAGGTTTCCCGCTGTTAAGATTTGGAATGCGCAGCAAAAACTCGGGCAATCCACAGGCTACCGGGCTTTGGAAAAGTGTATCCAACTTGCGGATGAGTTTGGAGTGGGGATTGTTGCGGTAGACAATGCTTTCCACTATTTGTGGGGTGGAGGATACATGTTAGAGGCGGCCCGAAGAGGCTACTTCGCCTACACCAATTGTACGTCAGCATTAACAGAGGTCGTTCCCTATCAGGGCAAATATCCTACCTTGGGAACCAATCCTCATTCTTGGGGCTTTCCTACCACCGAGGCGGTTGGTTTTCCGATCGTAATTGATTGGGCCACCTCCGTGGTCGCCATGGGCCGGGTCGAGCAATTCAAGCGAGAAGGAATGACGCTGCCTCCAGATGCGGCGGTGGACAAGGACGGGAACGTAACTCAAGACCCCTTTGAAGCGGTGGCTCTGCTTCCATTCGGTGCCCACAAAGGGTATGGCCTGTCATTGATTAACGAATTGGTTGCCGGGCTTATTGGCGGCTCTCTGCCCACGATACGAAACCGGTGGATCGAGGAAGCCGATGCCGAGAAGAGAGGAACTTGTTTCTTTTTTCAAGTGATTCATCCCGAAGCGATTTCAAGTGGGCTCTTTGCCAAAGGGAGGAATCAGGCAGCTAATATAAAAGCGGTTATCGACGATATATTGGGTCACGGAAATGAGAATTGCCTATTGCCGGGTCAGCTGGAGGCGAATGCGGCGAAACTGACCGAGAAGCATGGCGGTTTGCTGTTTTCCGAGGCAGAGGTGAAGGAGTTTAGTGAACTAGCGGTGGAGTGTGGAAAATCGCCTTGGGATTTGGAATCGCTAAAAATGGTATCTTTATAACTAAAAATAAAATATGAGCTCATACATCGAAAAACTATTTAGTCTTGAGGGTCAGGTTGCGGTCGTTTCAGGGGGAACCGGAGAATTGTGCGGAGCCATGGCAGAGGGTCTTGCCGGAGCCGGGGCATTCGTCTATCTCCTCGGACGCAGTGCCGAAAAAGCCGCGGATAAAATTGCCCGAATAGAATCCCTGGGCGGATCGGCTGCGTTTCTTCCGTTTGAGGCGACGAAGCGAGAGTCTATTCAGTCGGCTTTGGATTCCGTTCTAAAAGGTCATGGAAAAGTTGATATACTGGTGAATGGCGCAGGGGGTAACTCAGCTACACCCTTTTTTGAGATTTCTGATGAAGAGTTTCAGTCACTACTAGAGTTGAATATAAAATCGGTTTTTGCCTCGAGCCAAATATTCGGTGCGCAAATGGTCGGGCAGGATGATGGGGGTTCAATTATTAATGTCGGCTCGATGTCTGGCTTAGTGCCTCTGTCGAGAGTATTTACTTACTCTCTTACAAAAGCCGCCGTGCACAACCTCAGTAAGAATCTCGCCCGCGAATGGGCGCCGCATAATGTTCGAGTAAATACGATCGTCCCAGGATTCTTTCCAGCGGAACAGAACCGCAAAGTTCTGACGGAAGACAGAGTGGCAAGCATAATGAGGCATACTCCAATGAATCGTTTTGGAAATGCGGACGAACTTATTGGGGCAACGTTGTTACTGGCCTCCAGTCGCGCGGGTTCGTTTATAACAGGTGAAGAGCTTGTTGTGGATGGTGGCTATGCATCCATGACGATATAGTTTGAGTTAATATTATCCAAAAGAAGTTCACGCTTAAAATATAGAAAATGCTGTAGCATGAATATTCATTCTTAAGGGATACCACCTAAATAGTGCCGGGATGACCAAGAAATATGAGCCGATCTTTTAGTATTATAGAAAAAAGGGGTTGAATAATATAAAAAAGGGATTTTGTTGAGGCCCCATGATTTCAAACACGCTTAAAGCAATACAAGAAACCAAGTCAAAACTTGCAGCTCTCGAAAAGAAGGCAGCAGTCGAACAAAAGGCGAGGATCCAAAACCTTCATAAAGAAGCTGGATTCGCAACGCGCCAGGAATTAATAGATGCGCTTCAGGCTCTTGGTGGAACAGCTCCCAAGAAAGTCAAAGCCCGTGGACGCAAGGCGGCGAAGGCGACTAAAGCTTCAAAGCCAGCTAAAGCCCCCAAGGCAAAGAAAGCGGTTAAAAAGGGAGCGAAGAAAAGGGCCAAACGTACCGTAATCACCGCAGAATTGAAAAAGGGTATTATTGGGGCTTTAAAAGCAGGAGGGACGGGCGCCGCTATCGCAGCCAAGTTTGGCGTATCGGTTCCGACTTTGCACAATATCAAAAAAGCGGCAGGCCTTACCAAGGCTCGCAAGAAGTAGATTCCCGCTCCGATCAATTTTGTTGAGCCCACTCGATTGAGTGGGCTTTTTTACGCCTTGAGCAGATCGTGAAGTTAGGGCACGACGGCCCGGCGTGCCGTGCAAACCGCTCAACAAACGCGGCTTGCCGGGCCCTGCCTGCGATGCCAGAGTTTTCTCACTCACACAGGCACGACCGACTAATTGAAAAATACACTAGTACCGTTGCAAACTGGTATCAATCTCTCTGGCCCAGGCATCGATGCCACCCGCAATATTTATGGCATTGGGATACCCGTTTTGTCGGAGGTATTGGGTGACTTGCATACTTCGGGAACCGTGGTGACAGCAAAGCATAACGGGACCAGAAGTTGGCACACTGTCTAAATTGGCTGGGATCGTATTCATCGGAATGAGGCTTGATCCCTCAATCTTGCATATATCGTTCTCGTAGGGTTCGCGAACGTCGATCAAAACGGCATTGCCCGTTTGCAGTATCTGATTCGCTTCGGACACGTCGATTTCGATTGGGTAGGGTTCGTTTTCCATATTTTCGGTATCTGAATTATCAATGTCGCAATTGTATTGATACGACTCGGATCGTATCATTTCGATTTCCGGGGCGGTGCCACAGAGGGGGCAATGTGGGTCTTTCTTGATTTTCAATTTGCGGGTTCGCATAGACAATGTGTCGAGCACGAGTAATTCGCCTGAGAGAGATTCGCCTATTTGCAGAACTTGTTTGATGGCTTCGAGTGCCTGCATGCTGCCGATTATGCCGCACAGAGCGCCAAGCACGCCCGCTTCTCCGCAATTGGGAACGCTGCCTGGGGGTGGCGGATTGGGAAATAGGCATCGGTAGCAGGGCGCTTCGAGAGTGTCGTTGAACACTGAAACTTGCCCCTCGAACTTGAAGATGCTTCCGTAAACGAGGGGTGTATTGGAGAAGTACGCCGCATCATTATTCAGATAGCGGGTGCCAAAATTGTCCGAACCATCGACGACGATGTCGTATTGGTCAAAGAGGCTGATTGCGTTTTCGGGTGTTACCCCCGAATCATGCAGAACAACGGAAACATGGGGATTGATGTCGCGGAGACGCGCTCGCGCGGATTCGGTTTTTAGATTATTTACGTCTCCCGTGCCGTGCAGCAGTTGGCGCTGGAGATTGTGTCGCTCCACTTTGTCGAAATCCGCGATTCCGAGCGTTCCGATCCCTGCTGCAGCTAGGTACATTGCGGCTGGGCTGCCGAGACCGCCCGCTCCAATCACTAGAACGCGTGACCGCTTCAGTGATTCCTGTCCGTGCACGCCAATTTCATCCAGCAAAATGTGGCGACTGTATCGGGCCAACTCCTCAGAGTGGAGTGTGTTAGCGGAAGGGCTCATAGATTTTGGTTGATAGGAATCACGTGAGAGAGATCAATTGTAATCGCGTATCGCGTTGCCGAGTCGTTTTCGGAATTCTGTGTGAAAACACCGTTTGGAATGGAAAGTTGGGCTATTAATCGTTGACCTCAAATGTCTGGTATCCGATTTGGATGAGTCATGGCAAACCGATTTGTAGTTATCATGGCAGGGGGAAAAGGGGAACGCTTCTGGCCTGCAAGCAGACTGAAGCGTCCAAAGCACTTGCTGCCGATCGTGGGCGATAAGCCAATGCTGACTCAGACAGTTGATCGATTAGATGGATTTATTGAGCCAAAAAATATTTTTGTCATTACCAATGTGGAGCAGTTGGAAGGGGTACGCGAAGTTTGCCCTAGCTTGCCTAAGGAAAATGTTGTGGCAGAACCCGTAGGACGGGATACCGCGGCGGCAGTGGGCCTAGCAATGCTATTGATTAAGGAAAAGGATCCCGATGCCTCTTTGGCGATGTTGCCGGCAGATGCCCTTATACGTGACCTGTCAGGATTTCAAAAAGCGCTGGATGTTGCGTTTCTCGCCTCAGAGGAAAGGCCCCAACTTGTGACCATAGGTATCACTCCAACGGATCCAGCAACCGGATACGGGTACATCCAAAAGGGGGATTCGATCGGTGATTACAATGGGACGGAAGTGTTTAAAGTAGTAGAGTTTAAAGAGAAGCCCGATCTGGAGACCGCGAAGGTGTATTTGGAAAGCGGCGACTACTATTGGAACGCGGGAATGTTTGTGTGGAGTGTACGAGCGATTTCCGATGCGCTGGCTCAGTTTACTCCAAAACTTAAGTCAGGGCTCGACGAGATAGAGAATCGCATCAAGGGAGGAGACGACCTTAATGAGCTTTTGGCGGAATTGTATCCAGAGCTGGAAAAGATTTCGATTGATTTTGCGGTAATGGAAAAAGCGGACAATGTCGTGACACTGGCGGCTACATTTGATTGGGACGACGTAGGAGCATGGCCAGCGATTGAGCGTCACTTTCCGAAAGACTCCAATGGCAATGTCGCAAACGGGGAAGCGGTATTCGAGGATTGCAGTGGTAATATAGTAGTGGGCGAAAAAGGGCATTTGGTCGCGCTGATCGGAGTGGACGATCTCATCGTCGTGAATACTAAAGATGCGACGCTGGTGTGCAAAAAAGACGAAGCCCAGAAAATCAAGGATCTTGTAAAAGGTCTGAGTCCAGATCGAGTTTAGACCCGTTTGGGGCTATATGTGTTAGTCCAACCCTCCTCATTCATTAGATGCGCTGTATTGGAATCGATTTTGGTGAGCGTCGAGTGGGGTTGAGCTATGGTGACGAAATTGGAGTTGCCACGCCGCTCGAAGCCGCGGTCGAAGATCTCGAAGCAGAGCGTATAGAGCACATAGTCAAAGTTGCCAAAGAGAGAAGGGCAACGGATCTCGTTTTTGGCTACCCCTACAATATGGATGGGTCCATCGGCTTTAAGGCCCGGGAAGTCGATGCGTTCATCGATAAACTTCTACAGTGTATTTCACTGCCCGTGCATCGGGTCGATGAACGGCTGACATCAAGTGAAGCTTCCAAAGGGTTTGCAAAAGGCCGGGACGATGCCTTGAGACGATCGGGAAAACTCGATTCAGCTGCCGCTGCGCTGATATTGCAGGACTTTCTGGATCAAAGGATAGACTTGCCTGAGCTCCAGCCCGATGACGATCTTGATGATTTTGACTGCGAAGAACGTTAAGGTACGAATAGTGATTAATCGGATTAGGGCATCCGGTGCTGAGCAAGACGTTTGGCCAATTAGCAGATTGCTCTTGAGCAAAAATTTCGTATCCAATTTGGAAATGTCACTAGCCACTCTCCTTGCTCCCATCTCTTTCGAGGTTAAAAACCATTGGAATAAATATTTCCGATGAGGTGGAAGTGTGGGTGCTCCTATGACGGAACGGACTACTCTGGTTGGCAGACCCAGGAGGGGCCTTTGTCTATACAGCAGGTGGTAGAAGAGTGTCTTTCCGAAATTTTTAAGAAAGAGACAAAAGCAATCGGAAGCGGTCGAACGGATGCGGGCGTACATGCGATGGAGCAAGTTTTCCATTTCGACTTTGATTGGAAACATGATCCGAGGTCTCTAGTGGAAGCAATGCGGTCTCTTTTGCCTGATACTGTTACGCCGTTGTTTGCGGAAAAGGTTGAGGACGATTTCCACGCGCGATTTTCTGCAGTATCCAAATGGTACCAATATCGAATTTATTTGGGACAGGCGACCGCATTGGAAAACCGATACAGTTGGTCGCTGCATGGAGATCTCGACCTCGAGGCGATGGCGAAGGCAACTAGCCTGTTAAAGGGGACTCACGATTTCGGAGCGTTTGCGGCGAACCGAGGCATAGAATACGAAACTACGGTTCGAAAAATGTTTCGATCAGAAATGCTTCAGGAGAAAGATTTCCTGTTACTCAATTTTCAGGCCGACGGGTTTATGTATAAAATGGTGCGGAGCCTTGCGGGTACGGTCGCCAACGTAGGGCTTGGGCGTTTGTCACTGGATGCGTTTTTGGAGTTACTGAAATCCGCTGAGAGAACCCCTATGGTTTTTGTTGCTCCGGCAAAAGGCCTTTTTCTGAAAAAGGTCTTTTATTAGGAACGTATCTAGCGGGTATTTGATGCCTGTCGCGTTCACTCTCTCAACTCGAGTCAGGCATTCTCAGATAGTCTGAATCTGGGTTGGTTCGCGATAATGAATTGCCTACGGAAATGGATTCAGTACACATTGAACTTGCTGTTATTGAAATGAATCTGATTCAAAAAGCTTTGAATTTCGGAGCTGGAGTTCTTGATGTCGCATTTCCGTCGAGCTGCGTTAGCTGCGGTGGAATGGTTGATGGAGCCCCGTTGCCGCATGTTTGCGATCGTTGTTTTTCGAAGATCCATATTGTCGAGGATCCTCGTTGCCTGACATGCGGGTATCCGTTTTTTGGAGAAGTTGAATCCCATACGGATTGCCAACACTGCTCGCGATTGAATCCTCGTTTCTATCGAGGATGGTCGATCAGCCTATTCCGAGGCCCCATTCGCGACTTGGTCTATGCTCTTAAGTACGAGAACGCTCGCTGGGCTCTCGATGATTTATCAAGAGTGGCGGAATACGCCGAGGGTTTGGGTGACTATCTCGAAGACGCTATTCTGGTTCCCGTTCCTCTGCATGCCCGGAAACTACGAGAGCGTGGATATAATCAGAGCGAGCTGATTGTTAGGGAAATCGGCAAACGCTTTAATTGTGAAACCGCAATCAATCTGCTCAAACGCACGATCGACACACCGTCCCAGACACAGTTCAACCGGAAAGAGCGCTACCGTAATCTCAGAAACGCCTTTTCAATAGAGCCTAATGTAGCAGTTGAATCGAAAAAAAGGTATATACTTGTAGATGATGTGTTTACGACGGGATCTACCTTGAACGCCTGTGCTTCGGTTTTACGAAAAGAGGGAGTAAAACAGGTAGACGTATTGACTATCGGCCACGGGTGAGTAAGGAGATTTCTTAAAGGTAACGAAATTCGACTATGCCTATTTTCCATAAACCAAAGTACTCCACCGTTCAGGTGAAGAAAAAGGACATCCCGCAGGGCCTTTGGCAAAAGTGCCCGGCTTCGGGGGAGATCATTTACAACAAGGAGCTTGAGCAGAATCAGAACGTGGTTCCCAAAAGCGGATTCCATTTTCCCATCGGCAGCCGCAAGCGGCTCGATTTTCTGCTCGATGAGGGAAGCTGGGATGAAAAGGATAAAGATTTGAAGCCGACGGATCCTTTGGAATTCAAGGATCAGAAATCTTACAAGGATCGGGTGGCAACCTATCAAAAGGCAACTGGCCTCAACGATTCAGTTATCGATGGATTAGGCAAGATCCACGGCATTCCCGTGTCGATTGCGGTGATGGACTTCAAGTTTGGGGGAGGTTCGCTAGGGTCGGTAGCGGGAGAAAAGATCACGCGGGCGATTGAGCGTTCTTTAGAGCATAAGATTCCCTGTGTCATTATTTCGTGTTCTGGAGGAGCCCGCATGCAGGAAGGTATTCTCAGTCTGATGCAAATGGCGAAAACCAGTGCGGCCTTGGCTAAGCTCTCCAAAGCCAAGATTCCGTTTATCTCCGTTTTGACTAATCCCACGACGGGTGGAGTGACCGCTAGCTACGCAGCCCTTGGGGACGTCATCATTTCCGAGCCGGGAGCGTTGATCGGCTTTGCGGGTCGGCGCGTTATTAAGGAAGCGACCAATGAAGATCTTCCAGAAGGTTTCCAGACAGCGGAGTTTCTGATGGATAGAGGCTTGATTGACATGATTGTGGATCGTCGCGAAATGAAGGATCGCCTGCGGGACATCCTTTCCGCTCTATATCTGAAGGTTCAACCCAAGACCGCTTAGTTGGTCTAAGGTTGGGTAGTAGCGTCACGCTGTGCCACGTTTGTAGATCCGAAATTCACGACTTGCGACCTGCCATCAGTGCTGGCCCCTCTGATTGAAGATGGAACTTAAAACCTACGAAGAGGCTCGCGACTGGCTCTACTCGCTGAAAAATCGGGGTTCGACCTATGGGCTGGAGCGTATGGAGCATTTTGCCAAAGCGCTTGGAAGCCCGCAGAATGCGTATCCCATAATCCATGTAGCCGGTACCAATGGCAAAGGGTCTACCGCCGCCATGCTCGAAGCGATCTTCCGTGCTCACGGGTTCAAGACAGGTCTATCGACATCTCCCCATCTAGTGCGGCAGGGAGAGCGGATTCAAGTGAATCGCTCCATTTTGGATGAGTCGCAAATACTTGAATACACGCGTGAGTTGGTCGTAGAGGCGAATGCAATAGCGGAAATGAACCCGGAGATGCATCCCAGCTTTTTCGAATTCATGACGGCGATGGCCTTTCGTCACTTCCAGCGTGAAAACGTGGATATCGCGATTGTTGAAGTTGGACTTGGAGGACGCTTGGACGCCTCCAACGTAGTGATCCCTGAAGTCTCGGTAATCACTTCTATCGGGCTAGACCACTGTGAAATCCTCGGAGACACACTTGAAGCCATCGCTCGAGAAAAAGCAGGCATCATCAAAGGTGGGCTCCCCACTGTGATTGGTCAGTTGCCGCCTGAGGCAGAAGCGGTCATTCGTTCCATATGCCAGAAACGAAAGAGCTCTCTGATTTCCGTTGCTGAGGAGTTTGGGGATGATGTTTCCACCTATCCACAGACAAACTTAGTCGGAGGATGCCAGAGGCTGAACGCGGGAACCGCCCTAGCGGTCGCTCGTGCTTTGGAATCCCGGTTTAGTCTCGACGAAGAGATTAGCGTTTCCACTTTGAAGGATGTTTATTGGCCAGGACGCTGGGAGGAACGGGATCTCCAGCATCGCAAGATCATTTTCGACGTTACGCACAACTCGGACGGGGCGCAGTGGCTAGAGGAAAACCTGTCCCAAATGGCAGAGAAGGGCATGCCCAAACCGGATGTCATATTCGGAGTGATGGGAGACGACCGAGCGAATCTTCTCGTGCCTTTGATCGGGAGATTTGCCAAGTCGATCACGTTCGTGGTGCCGCAACAGGCTAGATCTTCAACGTTCGAATCGCTGGAGTCCTTCGTACCCCCCTCTTTTTCGGGCTCGGTTGCTAGGGGGTCCGTTTCCGAACTCTTTCCCTCAAGAGGCGAGTGCTCCTTGGATGTACCGGGTGCGAGTCCTATTCTTGTCACTGGCTCGATCTATTTGATTGGGGAAATTTGCGAGCGATTCATGGAAGATAGCCCATTGGGACAGGGAATTCTGCAGGATTTCTGAACGATGCTTTAACCGAATTTCCTCCAATCGACTAGCGGTTGGTATTTTCGATTTCGGTTCCTCCAAAAAATCGATTGACATGGGAGCTCTAAACTGGATTTTCGGGGCCTCTTTTATTTGGAGGATGCCTCTCTAGCTCAATTGGTAGAGCAGTAGACTCTTAATCTATTGGTTCTGGGTTCGAGTCCCAGGGGGGGTACCAGATTTAAGAGGTTTTAAACTCTGTCGTTATCACTGACACAGGTGTTTTTGCCGGCGTAGCTCAATTGGTAGAGCAACTGATTTGTAATCAGTAGGTTGCGGGTTCGAGTCCCATCGCCGGCTCCATTTAAACCACTAAACAAGAGTGTTTTAAGGACGAAACTGGTTTTCCCATTCTATCACATTGTGATTTGTTTCGTCTTGATTTTTAGTGGACCTCTTTCAGATGGAGACATTGGCATTTCTGCAGTCTCAGCTACATGGTTGGGAAGGAATCTGTTCGACCCATCGGCCGTTTCATCGTCGTTGCTAACCTAGAGATCTGAGGAATATCCGGGCATCTATTCCCTCGGCGATCCTCAGGGCACGACATCGACCATCAGCTGTTCCCGACACAGGATCCACAGCAGTGCTCCTTGGAGTTGGTATACTTGTGCTAGGCGCTGCGAGACGAAGAAAAGACTAGGGTAATCAGAGAATAAAAGACGACAACCCTCTGAAGGAGGGGACCACTAATGGTGCACTCCAGCGACTCTGTTATTTTCAGACTTGCACGTAAGGTAGGATTTAAAGATGTCTTGCTCTTATCGGGTTGAAGTTTTCGAATGCTAGATATGAGATTTGTAGCTTTTACGATAACGTTATTTTTTTCTGCACTAGCTTACGCTGGCGAGCCGACTAAGCTCGATCTTTTACGGTCTGACTATTACGTTGATCAGGCACAAGAGCAATTTGGACTGACCAAAGAGGCACGGGATGCCTTTAAACAGCTCAAGTTGAGTAATATGATGGCTTACAGGGAGGTAATCGCTCCATTGAAAAAAGAAGGCAAAGACGACGAGGCTGCCATCGAGGCTCAGAAGCTCAACAGGCCGTTTGCTAGAGAAGCCGCAGACCTTCTCAATTGCAGCGTAAAGGATTTCTGGAGCTTCAACAAAAGGGTTGGCCCAGAAATGCAAAAAATAAAACGCAACTAGTTTTGGGCGATCCAGACCCGACCCAGGCTCTACAGCAGCTCTTCTTGGAGTTGGTGTATTTGTGCTAGCCGCTGCTAGGCGAAGGTTTGGGCAGGCGTCACTTTTGGGAGAATAACCTTAGGTAGTCATTACTTTTTGGAAGAAACCCCAATGGCACGATCAGGCTGAGTGATAGGAAGTACTACATGTTATGTTTCAAACATGAAAATGGTTCATTGAGGCGGTTGGTGGGTAAATCCTTGGCATTTGACCTGTTCTCTATTTCTTTTTATCTGGCGAGAGACACCATTGAAATCATCCGCAACGTAATCGATAGTTTTAATATCTGTTTTATCTCTGTACTTATTGGGAGTGAAATGCCGTAGAATTTTCCATATTTATCTACAATGATTGGTGCTTCGGTAGAATTAGTAGGTAATACCATTAGAACACCTAGAGCTGTGT
>CALDFV010000250.1 GCA_937942145.1 uncultured Opitutaceae bacterium | reverse complement strand
TCGGCACTCTCTCAGGAATTGTCTTCGGGATGGCCGCAACCTACTAAGTCGGCAAAGACGAAAACATCATTTTCTGGCTCTACTCTATATACGGTTCCTTCGTTACCTTTGCAGCCTAATACGCCCTAAACATAGCTACCGGCGGAAACCGAGAGAACATCGACGGTCTCACATGGGCCACTCTCAATAACCGGACCGGCAGCCTCGATGATTGAGAATTATCAAAATCACCTACTGTCATTAGCAGCAGCGAGACATATTTCTATTATAGAAGGACATTGCTCCTCCTACTTAAAACTTACGTTTCAAACCTTCGAAAACGTAAAAATGTCATTTCCACCGTAGACCGTCAGAACCACCCCGTCCTATACCAAGCCTTCGTATTCATGAATCGGGTTCGATACCCCAACGTAGCTACAGTAAATCGACAGCTCAATCTCTACAACTCGCTTATCATTCGGCGAACACAAAATCGCTCAACCGCAGACTCGTCGATCTCAAGACCCAATCCAGGCTTGTGCGGCACGTCGACGAAGCCATCCGTTTGCTCAAAGGCAATCGATGCGAGCTCGTTACGAATCGGGTTGGGCGTCTGGTCGAATTCCATTATTGGCGTCTGCTCGTAGGGCCTTGGATTCCCAACGTGAGGACAGGGCGGGAAGGTGGAGGCGAGACTGATACTGGCGGAAATCATAATAGCGGTACCCCACACGTGTGGATTCACTTGGATTCCCATGGTATTGGCCATGGCAGCGACATTTCTAAATTCGGTGATGCCCCCAATGAACCGAACATCTGGCTGAGCAATCCCGAGTGCCCTTTGAGCGAGAAAGTCCCTAGCCTCATAACGATTGTACCAGACTTCCCCCCCCGTAATCGTCAAGGGCTGCCCTGCTTTAACTTCCAAATACCCTTCCACATCATTGGCAATTACGGGTTCTTCAAACCAGTGGATATCCAACTCGGACAGACGATTCCCCATATCGATCGCCGTTGACACATTGTAGGCTTTATTCGCGTCGACCATGAGAAAGAGGTCGTCTCCAATCGCATTTCGGATGGATCTCACTCGCTCGACATCTTCAGCGACGCTAAATCCTCCAATCTTGGTTTTCATACCACTGTAGCCAGCTTCTACATACGATACAGCCTCCTCTATAAGCTTAGAATAACCATCGTCATCTCGATAGTACAGTCCGGTCGCATAGACAGGGACCTTGTTTCTAATAGATCCGCCCAGCAGCTCCGATATACTCTTTCCTGACGACTTCCCCAGAATATCCCACAGAGCGATATCAATACAGCTGAGAGCTCCTCCACCAAAGCCACTTGTTTGGTTGTCATTATAAATCGTGCCAAACATTCGGTTCCATAGCTTGTTGATCGTGCACGAATCCTCTCCGATCAATTGTGGCGCAAAAAGGTCGTGGATAACCGTCTGCGAGGGCGAGTCACCTCCTTCGCCCCATCCTACGACGCCTTCGTCCGTGGTGATTTTGCAAATTAGGGCAGTCCGCTTTCCGGCAGTACCTTGAGACCAAGAGAAAGGCTCCTCAATCGCACACTCTAAAAGGAAGGTCTCAATTGATTTTATTTTCATCTGTAATCTGTGATTGAACCTTAACAACAGCGATTAATCTTCTATTTTCCCAATGAAAAAAGGACCCTACCGACCCATCCAGCCTCCATCGACTAACATGGTCGTTCCGTGCATGTAGTCAGAGGCCTGGGAGGCCAAAAACACTGCGGGTCCCTTAAAGTCATCGGCTTGGCCCCACCTTCCAGCTGGGATCCGTGAAAGAATCGAAGCACTCCGTTCCGGGTCATTCCTTAAGGCCTCAGTATTATCGGTTGCAATGTAGCCCGGGGCGATCGCATTGACGTTGATCCCTTTGGAAGCCCATTCATTCGCTAAGGCCATCGTAAGCTGTCCAATTCCCCCCTTGCTGGCCGCGTATCCGGGAACTGTGATTCCCCCTTGATAGGTTAAAAGAGATGCCGTAAAGATGATTTTTCCACTTCCTCGCTCGATCATCCCCTTGCCGATCTCCCGACTGAGAACGAATTGGGCATTCAGATTCACCTCGATCACCTTGTCCCAGTGCTCATCGGGATGATCCACGGCTGGCTTACGCAAGATCGTTCCCGCATTGTTGACAAGGATATCGATCTTAGGGTGGTCAAAATTCACTTCTTTAATAAATCGATAAAGCCCTTCCCGGTCAGAGAAATCACAAGTGTATCCAAAAAATGAGCATCCCAGAGCAAGTACCTCCGTCTCCACATCGCTCCCAGTACGTTCCAATGTCGCGGAAACCCCAACGATGTCCGCTCCCGCTTCCGCCAACCCAACGGCCATCGATTTGCCAATGCCACGCTTGCAGCCCGTCACAAGAGCGGTTTTTCCCTCCAAATTGAACCTGTCTAAAGATTTCATATACAAACTATTTCATTGGGCCACCATACTTCAGACTCTCATCTACACTGGATCAGGTACTTGATCCCGTCGGGGTTCGCATCTATTTTCTCGAAGGT
>CALDFV010000249.1 GCA_937942145.1 uncultured Opitutaceae bacterium | reverse complement strand
AAACGCGGCTCATGTCTACGGTATCGGTCGATCCATCTCCCATAATACTGCCTCCCGGTCCTACATCCGGCGTACCCCCGCTGGTGGCAACGTAACCATAGATGTCACCATTCCCAACATCGAGTGCTCCGTTGTTCACGGGTAGCGACGCCACGGTCGCCTGATCGAGTCGATTGGTAGTCGCATCCCAAAAACCTGCAGCCGAATCGTACGCATCCACACTAACCGTACTCCCGCTAAAATCAATTGTTTTTTTCGCGGTCAACGCATTGCCGAAGAGACTTGATTTCTTAAGGTCTACTCTGACTTGCTTAACAATTTCATTGCCGCTAGCATTGATAATCCTGCCTTCTGAAACGATCGTCGGCAGGTCGGCGTTGTATTCAAAGTATACTTTTATGGGTCCAGTACGGGTATCGGTAAAGGTTAGATCTGTAATCGTAGAATAATACCCATTCGCGCCTACCGAAGACCAGCCACTTCTATCGCCAGTGTTTATGGCTATCATCGCTTCCTCAAGTCCAGCCTCTGCCAAGTTCATAGTGCTTTGCAGCTGCAACGTTCTTTTGGAGAGCGTGTATTCACTATAAGCCATTTTGAGGTAACCCCCCACAACCGCTGCACCTACCACTGCAATCCCGATCGCCCCAATCATTGCAGATCCCCTTCTGGAAGTCAGCCCAGACGCGCTCTTACTAAACCGGAAAAATTTCATCAAACGCTTACCTCTCTATTTCTTAACATGAAACGGGCCGATATGATTTCGTCCGTATTGGCTACGTTGAGAACCGTCTTGAGGAGAACGGCCTCTATTTGCACGACCTTGACTGACAGCGCGTCCGTAGTGGCGTTACGGTTTAGGTCAAAATACGAGAATCCAAACTTTTCTACATTTTCAAGTATGATACGCGACACGCCATCATAAGTCCTCGTAAGCGTTTTACCCACCGTATCATAGGAATAAGTTACTGATGCCGTTCCGGTACCTGTGTCGTCGTATGCGGTGAATGTAAACGTACTCGAGTTTGATACCGAGACACCGTTTGCCATTCGGACATCGTAGGCAAACACATCAAGCGAGCGCCGACAACTGCCACTCATGTCAGCGTAGTTCCCGAGGCTCATCGAACTGCGCGCCCACATATTTACGGTGGTCACTGCCCCAGCTAGCACTAAGCCAACAAGCGCTGTGGCAATCATCAACTCTACCAAAGTAAATCCCGACGCAGCGTCTCTTTGGCGAAATCTAAAGGGCACTTTAAATGGGTCTTTCACTAGATCGTTCGGTAGTAGAAGTCGTAAAGTCCGTCCTTTGATATCAGAGTGATGTATTCCCTCATGTGAGACGTCCCTCTGTTATCCGTCCAACTCACCTGCATCGTTACGCGTTTTTGCAGGCTCGAACGAGTCGATATCTTACGCTTAATCGTAAATCGCGCTGAGTAGGCGTCAGTGAAGGAGCTCGATGGGGCGTAAGTCGATTCCGCATTTAAGGCGATAAGGGTCGCCCAGTCATACGATCTCAATTCCTCGATCTCACTCTGAAGCACCTGCGAAACCCGAGTTTCATCCCGGGAGACCTCAATCAGTCGATTGCCCTGAATCAGGGCGCCAAATCCTGCAAGAAGGACCACTAGAATAATGATCGCAGACATCATAACCTCAACTAGGGTAACCCCCTTTTCGAAGCTAATCTCACACGCTTGCAATCTAACGGCTTGTCTAATCGAGTTCTCATTTTGAAACGAAAGCAAGTTGGACGCGAATCTCCAACTCACAACGTCTAGTTACCAACAATCGACTTTGATTATCGGAAAACATTGACCAATCTTAAGTGAGATTACCTATCCCTGTTCAATTCTCGAACCTCTTGAAAGACAGGGAAGCCAGACCCGTCCAGTCGCCCAGGTCCCGGATCCATCAAAAGCGTTAGACCAAGTGCCCTTATAAAAATTCTAGCTCCGGAGCCTGTAAGCCGGATTCTGTACGCTGCCGAAGCAGGGCCACGTTCATTTATCTGTCCCGCACGAATGCGGAACCCTTTCGAAAAAGGCGCGACATACCCGGGGCATAAAAAACGGGCCGCTCTGCCCCCTATTTTGTCTTGCGTCGGATTGGGCTTGCCCTGCCCGCCCGATTGCTCGGAGCGGCGGTGGGCTCTTACCCCACCATTTCAACCTTACCTTCCTTCACCAAACAGATCTCCCGAAAGAGGCCTGCCCGCCGAAGCCTTGGCGAAGGTGGGCGGTGTATTTTCTGTGGCGCTATCCATCGACTCGCCTTGAAGCGAACCTTCCCCGCTTTCACGAGGAATCCTGCCCTGTGACGTCCGGACTTTCCTCTCCACTGCCTGCGCTGAACGAATTCATTAAAGAACGGCGGAGCGAACGTGTGGCTCCGAAGCTAGGCGTCGAAATAAAGGATGCGTCCGCAATTGTCGCAAGTGGTAATTTCGTTACCCTTCATCACCTCAACCTCAACCGAAGAAGAAACCCGCATGTGACAACCCTGGCACTTGGCGTCTTTTTGAGCGACGATGATGGGAAATTTCAAGCCTCTAGAGACACGCCGGTATACGGAGAGCATTGGCTTTTCAATACTTGCTTCAACCTCAGCCAGCGCTTGCCTTGCCGCATCGATCTCGCCCTTTAAATTCGCCTCTTTTTCATCCAATCGGCCTAAAAACCGCTTTTCCACTTCAATCTTCTCGCGGCAAACCGCTTCATCTTCCCCTTGTTTCTTACGTGCCTCATCCAGCTCGTACAGGAGTTCGATTTCTTTTTCCTCAAGATCGGATATCTTTGACTGAGTCAGCTCGATTTCATGAGTCAGAGCCTGGTACTCATCGTTCTTTTTAACAAGCAGTTGCTGGTTTTTGTACTTAAGCAACTGTTGTTCGACATCGCCCATCTCCGTTTCGATCATCTTACCACGGACTTCCAGCTCCTTGACAAGTTGCTTTCCCGCCGCGATCTCAGCTTCAAGATCTGCTATCTTTTTCTGTGTCGACGCTTTTTCAACCGGCAAATGGGCCAAATCGCGATCGATCCGCTGCAAATTCATGTCCCGATCCTGGAGGATCAGCAGGCTGGTAGTGCAATCTGTGGCCATATATATGACTGAGATTGGAGGGCTATAATTTCAATCCGTCAAGGCGCATCGATACCGAATTCCTAAATGTAATACATCTCCTGATTTTCACGCGCGGCAAGCTCCGCCAAAGTGATCGAACGCACACTCTCTTCAAAACGCTCCTGAATTTCAGCCCACGCCTTCGCAACCGCTTCTCCCGAATCCCCCGAAACCCTCGAAGACTCCGAAAACATTTCGCTCTCAATCAGAGAAATCACGTCGGAGATAGAAATTTGGTCTGGGGCTCTCGCGAGCAAATAGCCTCCTTGCTTCCCTCTCCGGCTCTCAACGAGTCCTCCGTTACGAAGTTCGCCCAATATTTGGGCGAGGTATTTCGCCGGGATCTTTTCCACATTGGCCAGCTCCTCGATACTGGAAACGCCAGAACCTTCATACCGCTTCGCTAACTGGACCAAAGCGCGGCACGCGTATTCGAGTTTCACGGTCATTTTCATCGCTTCCGACCAAACTGGGGACCTCTCGACACGCAATCGAGTACAAAAGCAAATAAACCCCTTCAAAGCGGGCTATTTCGACCCAAAAAACCCAGTAGGTGAATATACACGAAAAAGGTCCTTGCACGCCTTCATCCAGACGATTTGATTGCGCGTTTTTATCATAGAAAAAGGTTGTGATCGCCTGATCAATTTGAGACCTTTTTCGCCGACAAAAGCTACTATATGGATTCCCAGACCGACGCCGAAAATAGTCCCATAAATCACGAAGGCTCCGCAAGCTACGACTCCTCGAATATTCAAAAGCTAGAAGGCCTAGAGGGTGTGCGCAAACGCCCCGACATGTATATCGGGGACACGAACGAGCGCGGCCTTCACCATTGCGTTTTTGAGGTCGTAGACAATTCCATTGACGAGGCTCTCGCCGGGTTTTGCAAAAACATCAAAGTCTCCATTCACTTGGATGGCTCCTGCTCCGTCGAGGATGACGGGCGCGGCATTCCGGTAGACATTCACCCGAAGTACGATATGCCGGCTCTCGAATTGGTGCTTACCAACCTCCACGCAGGTGGAAAGTTCGGCAAAGGCGCCTACCAGGTTTCCGGTGGCTTGCACGGGGTGGGAGCCAAGTGCGTCAACGCCGTTTCCGAGTGGTTTGAGGCAGAAGTTCGCAAGGATGGCAAAATCCATCAGATGAGCTTCAGTCAAGGTATCACGACCAAGAAACTCGCGGTTATCGGTGAAACCAAAAAGACCGGCACAAAGATTAGCTTTAAGCCGGACCCGGTTATCTTCTTGGAAACCCGAACGTTCCATTACGACATTCTCGCCAAGCGTCTGCGCGAACTCGCTTTCCTGAACCCTGGAATCCACATAACGATCAGTGACGAGCGCTCCAGCAAAAGTGAGAATTTTCAGTTCAATGACGGTATAGCGGAATACATTCGATTCCTGAACCGCTCGAAGAACGTCCTCCACGAAGATCCCATTTCTTTCGGCGACACATTCCCCGATCCAAACGACCCGGATGGCCCCGCAACCGGAGTCGATGTATCGCTGCAGTATAACGATTCCTACAACGAGCAGCTGTTTGCCTACGCCAACTCGATTTTCAATATTGAGGGCGGCACCCACTTGTCTGGATTCCGCACCGCCTTGACTCGCGTGATCAATCAATTTGCTAGGGCCAACAATTTGCTCAAAGACAAGGATCCAGCCATAACTGGCGACGACGCTCGCGAAGGACTCGTTGCGGTTGTATCCGTTAAAGTTCCCGAACCCAGATTCGAAGGACAGACCAAGACCAAGCTCTCCAACTCGGAAGTCGATGGCATCGTGCAGAAGATCGTGGGCGAACGTCTGAAGTACGTCTTCGAAACCGATCCCAAACTCGCGAAAAGGCTTATCGACAAATGCCTCAACGCAGCACGTGCCCGCGAAGCCGCACGGAAGGCGCGGGAAACGGTTCGTAAAGGAGCGCTTTCTGGAGGAGGTCTCCCCGGAAAGCTCGCGGACTGTTCTTCACGGAAACCGGATGAGAGTGAACTTTACATCGTGGAGGGTGATTCCGCGGGTGGATCCGCCAAGCAAGGTCGTGATCGCCGGACCCAAGCTATTCTTCCCCTGCGAGGTAAGCTGATCAATTCTGAAAAGGCGCGGATCGACAAAGTTCTTTCCAACAATGAAATCCGAACCATGATCACCGCGATCGGTTGCGGCATTGGGGACAATGAGGGGGATCATGGCTTCAAAATTGAGAAAGCCCGCTACCATAAGATCATCATCATGACGGATGCGGACGTCGACGGTTCTCACATTCGTACCCTGCTTTTGACCTTCCTATACCGCCAGATGAAAGAACTCATCGAAACGGGATACGTCTACATCGCCCAGCCTCCGCTGTACAAAATCAAGCGGAAGCGACGCGAGCAGTACATTGACAACGACGAGCAGCTCAACCGAATGCTTCTAGAGCTTGGCACTGAAGACGTAAAGATGACACGCTTAGACGACGGGCATATCTTCAATCCTTCTCAAATTGACCAGATCGTTGAAATCTTTGCTCAGCTCGAGCGAATTGGCGGTGCGGTATCCAGGCACGGAGCTTCGCTCAGCGAGTATTTGGAACAGTATTCAAAGGAAAATCACACGCTACCACGCTATCTCGCACGAGTGCGCGAAGGAAACGAGGAGTTCTACACTTTCCTAGCCACCGAGGCTGACCGTGCCACATTTGTGCAAGACGCGGGAATCGGCTCCGAAGAGCTTGATAGCGAAAACGCGACTATTACCATACAGAATGACGAGGCAGGCACCTCCAAGCGCATCTCGCTATTCGAAATTTTCGAGGCGAATGAAATGTCCAAATTGATGCGAGAGATCGAGGATATCGGGCTCGACCTGACCCATTTCCAGCCATCGGAAACTCCGATCTATGCGATACTGGAAAACGAAGGGCAGAAAAACGAGAACACGATCGAAATTTCCTC
>CALDFV010000248.1 GCA_937942145.1 uncultured Opitutaceae bacterium | reverse complement strand
CCTTGGGATGCCCGTTCGAGCGACTTGCCGCTGCGTTTTTCGTTTTTGCCCTTGCTGCGAGAAAGCTTATCGGAGGCGATCGGCGATAAGGAAGGGACGATCCGGCTGAACTGCGGGGACGTACTGTCGCCTGTACATCTACCGGAAGGCGCGTCTCCGTCCGATTCCGAATACTTTTTGCTTACGGTGGAGCCGAACGTGTTTGTATTGAACAACAAGCCTTTCGAGGTGAATGTCTCGCGGGTGGAATCCCTCTCGCAACGTGTCGTTTTGAGCGATTTGCGTGCTCAGCTTTTTCAAAATTCAAAAACCGTTTCGACATTGGAATCTGATGGCTCTCTCGATTTTAATATCCGTTCGCTTTGGCTTTATTTCGTTTTGGCGGCGGCGCTCTTTTATTTGATAGAAACCATATTATCTGGATACATTGACTCTCGATCCTCCCATGAAGCCCACGCCTGAATTTTATAAGCGGCTTCGTGGCCAACGTTCTCTTCTGCTTCTTGCGGTCGTGTGCTGGTTTGCCCTGATCGTTTCGGGAAGCGGCGCGTTGGCTATGTTGCTCCTGGAGGGGGTCAATACCTTGCAGCCTTTACAGGAGCAGAGCGTTTTCTATGTCCTGGTCGGTCTGGCGATTTTATTAGTCGGGCTTTTTGCCGTGGGGATTGCGATTATTCTGAGGCGCCGGCCATCGGTAGTGGCTTTGACGCGGGTGATCGAGGAGCGGTTTCCGGATCTGATGGAGATGCTGACCTGCTCGGTGGAGATATTGGAGCGGAAAACGGATCCAGAAGGACCGTTCGAATCGAGCCTGATCGCGAAAACCGAGGAACGCACACGCTCCATGCCATTCTTCTCGGTAATCGTATTCCAGCGGATACATCCGGTTTGGATGGGGATGTTGGTCGTAGTCTGGGGCGGACTTTTCTTTTCGGCGATTCATTCAGAAGTAGCCCAGAAGGCAGGCTTCTTTTTTCGGGAGCCGCGGGGTGGGATTGCGGTAGCGCCAGGGAATGTCGAACTGCCCATTGGCGCGGACTTGGTGGTTACGGCCGAGGTCGCCCGTTGGGAAAAGGATGCCTATATCGTATACAAAACAGGGGACGAGACAGAGCGTTACAGCCTGTCTATGGATAGCGAAGGGGAACGAGGATTCACCTTTTACGGATTAACGGATGCCGTCGACTATCAAGTACGGACTCCTTCACTGCAATCGGAATGGTATCGAATCGATACTTACCAGCCCCCTGTGATTGAAAGTGTTTCGATCGATGTGGAACCGCCCGCTTACACGGGGGCGGAGGCAACTCACCGGGATGTTTTCTCGGACCTGCTGGTTGAAGAAGGGAGTCGAGTTCGTTTTGAACTCGAGTTCGAACCCGACCTAAGTGTTTATCTAAAGTGGAATGGAGAAGAGATCCCCGTCGATGGCGAGGTGGTTGTATTTCCGAGAGAGGATGGGACTTATCAATTCTCGATGTCGAACCAGGAGGGGCGAAAGAGCGTTACCGAGGTTTATCAGATTGAAACGATTCCTGATGAAGTGCCGGTCGTGGAGATTGTGTTTCCGGAGGGGGACGTGAAAGCCACCGCATCGGATGCGGTCGCAGTTGAACTGTATTCGGGAGACGACTATGGGATTACTCGAGTTGAATTGCATTTGTCCGTATCGGGAAAACCACAACCGCCGGTTCTCGTTCATGAAAAGCAAGCAGGGGATCAATCGATTCGTGAGCTCAGTAATGAGATTTTGATGACGCTTGATGAACTGCAAGTTGAGGTATCGGATGTGGTTTCCTATTACGCGACGGTGTGGGACAACAAGGAGCCCGTCCCCCAGATGGGGAAGACGGAGTTGCTTTTTATCGAATTAATCGGCGAAGATGAGGAGCCGGAGGAGGGCGAAGAGATGGAAGGCGGACCTCCGCCCGAGAAGAGTGAAATCGATTTACGAGCGGTGATTGTGGAGTTGAAACGGTTGATCCGCCTCAGTAACGAAAGCCTGTTTCTCGAGGGCGACGAATTTGAGCTGAACGTGCAGGAGATCGGGGCGGGCCTCGCGGCCTTGCAAAAAGAGGGGGTCAGCATCCTTGAGGAGCTGAAAGCAGGGGCGAACGATCCGAAGGTGAGGGAGGCGTCTGCCGTGCTTAGCGAGGCGTTCGAACGGGTCCTCGCGGCGGAACGTGAGGTGAACGATGGGAAGCTCGAAGATTCGCTGTTTAATCAGTATCAGGCCTATCGGGGGATTTTGGTAGCCGAAGAACTTTTGAAGCAGAATCAGCCCAGTGAAGGGGAGCAGGGAGAAGGAGAGCCGGGCGAACCGTCAGACAGCGAGGAAGGGGAATCCGAACCGGAGAGCGATTCGGGGTCGATGTCCTTAGCGGAGATGAAACGCGCCCTGGAAGAACTCAATCGGCTGGTGGACGAACAGTCGAATATGAATACGCGTTTTCGACGGGCGGATCGCTTGGATTCCAGTCGGGAAGAACTGAGGGAGTTGTCGGATTTGCAGGAAGAGATTGAGAAGAAGGTGGCTCGTTTAGATCACGAGCTATTGCAGAGCGACGGGCTGCAGTCGGTTCGCTCCGATTTGAAGCAGGCAGAGAAGGAGATGGATGCGGCGGCTTCCGGGGCGAGGCGCGGAGATCCGGGAAGATCGAAACGCTCAGGAGATCGGGCCAAGCAAGCCTTGTTGAACGCATCGGATCGAATGAGCGCGGGTTTGGAGCAATTGGCTTCAGGAGCCTTGAAGTCCCTTGAAAAGTCGGCCCAAAGCTTGGCTAGCCGAGAGGCGACCGCTGCGGCGGAGAGTCGTGAACAACAAGCCAGCGGAGGAGACAGCGAATCCGCTGAAGCGCTGCGGGATGAGCAAATTGCGATTTCCGAGGACTTGAAAGCGCTGCTTTCGGAATTCGATAAGGCAGCCGTCGATTTGGAGGACCATTATTCCGAATTGAGCCAAGAGCTACTGGAGTTAGCCCAGAAAACGCGCGAGTCTCGTGTCGATAGTCAGATGAAGCGCGCGGTGAATGCCTTGTTGTACGAACGATTTGATCGGGCGGCAAAAGAGCAGGAAAGCGCTGCGAATGAGCTGGGGGCGCTGGCCCGAGATATGGGAGACATTTCAGGCAAAGTTCCGTCTATGACCCAGGAGCAGATAGACAACCTGATGGAGCGAATCGAGGATGCTCGCCGGGAGTTAGCGGAAGCGGGAAACCCTGGCGATGGAGAAGGTCAAAGTGATGAAGGCGCTGAAGGTGAAGGAGAGGCCCAGGGTGAAGGCAAGGGTCAGGGTGAAGGCGAAGGAT
>CALDFV010000247.1 GCA_937942145.1 uncultured Opitutaceae bacterium | reverse complement strand
GGCGCCTGGATTACGAAGGACGATCGGTTTAAAAAGAAAATGCCGTCCGGAGTTCGTTGGAATGGCCAGTACGAAGTGATGGATCGAATCAGCAGCGCCGTTTTTAATAAGAACGTTTCTGCATTGCGCGAATTCCTGGATATCTATAGGAAAAGGGATAATCAATGATTCCGCTTAGAGAGTGTCAAATAAATCGGACTAGGCGTCGCAGCGCCCTTTTTTCGCTTTTGGCGGCGTTGTCCTCGAAGGGGGCCTACGGGATATTGCGTTCACGAGCTCTGTAGAAAATGCGAAAATCTCCTTTCAAACCGTCCCTTAAGGGATCCGAAGCTAACATGAAAACAAGTCAATCACGCCGGCGTTTTATTCAATCAACAGGCGCTGCTTTGGGAGCCATGACGCTTCCCGATCTAGTGGGCCAGTCGAGGACGACTGCTTCGCAGAAGAAATTCAATATTTTATACCTCTGCTCGGATCAACAGCATTGGCAGGCTCAAGGTTCCGTGGATCCCTTTTTCGATACACCGCATCAGGATGCTTTGTCGGCGGAGTCCACCGTATTCGAAAATGCGTTCTGTACAACCCCCCAATGCTCGCCCAGCCGTTCGTCTATGTTGACTGGATTCTATCCGCACACCACCAAGATGATGAATAACAGCGGGGCTGCCGGAGGAGGCGATCTTGAGTTGCCCACCCTTGGAAACCATTTGCAAGCGGCCGGCTATCGGACGGCCTTATTTGGGAAATGGCATCTGGGCAATGATCCTGTGGGAAATTCAGGATGGGATGAGGAGACTAAAAAAGGTCCCGATCCTAAAACAACGGAACGTGGATTGGACTTTATAGACAGGCATGCCAGCGATGATAAGCCTTTCGCGTTGTTTTTGATGTATCTGGATCCTCACGACATTTATCACTATAAGCCGGGACAGAGCGAAGTCCATACGCAAGACGTCGTCCTTTCGGAGTCATGGAAAAAGCAGGATTTCGATTCGGTGCCAAAAATCCACCGCGAGTTTATGGAGATCAACCAGGGTGAGTTCATCGTCGATGCGGATGAGGAAACTTGGAAGGGGTACCGTGACTTCTATCGTCAGAAAGTGAAGCTGTATGACGATCATGTAGGGCGAGTCATCGGGAAATTGAAGGAACTCGGGCTCTGGGAGAGCACTATTATAGTGAATACTTCGGATCATGGAGATATGGATACATTTCACCGTCTCGTTTTCAAGGGGCCTTTCATGTATGAGCATATGATGCGGATACCAATGTCGATTCGGGTTCCCGGAGTTTTGGGACCTGGAAAGTCGACCTACAATTGGGTCAATGTAGATACGGTTCCGACGCTCTTAGAACTCGCGGGGGAGAAGGCCCCTAAATGCCATGGACAGTCGGCCGCATCCTTGGTGACGGGAGAGGGGGAGACCCCGGAGCGAGATTACGTAATTGGCCAGTACTACGGGAAGCAGACTTGGGTCAATCCGATCCGAAGTATTCGAACCAAAGATTGGAAGTACAATCTCTATACGGATTGGGGCGAAGAGCTATACCATCTGCAGGAAGATCCAGAGGAAATTGAAAATCTGGCAACGGATCCGAAACACGCGAAGGCGAAAGAACGTTTGCGCGGGCAGCTAGACGAGTGGATTAAAGAGCACGATGACCCTTTCTATTCCATGTCTACGACGCCACTAGATCCGGGCGAAGCGAAGACTATTTTGAAAGGCTACGACCCAACCAAAGGGTCTTGAATCGGCGCTCTCCAGTCTGCCTTTAACTAAGCTGTACCAATCCTCATGAATCCCACCATTATCCAAATCGACCCGGAAGACAATGTGGCGATAGTCGCCAATGACGGGGGTCTTCCATCGGGGGCTGAGGTCGCTGGAGGGATTACGCTGAGGGAGTTTGTGCCTCAGGGGCATAAAGTAGCTCTGTCGTTCATTCAAAAGGACAGCCCTATTGTGCGTTTTGGCGAAGTGATTGGCTGGGCCCTTGAAGACCAGTCTGAGGGATCTTGGCTCAATGAACGCAATATTCGTATGCCGGAAGCTCCATCTTTGGACGCGTTGTCCTGGGGCGGCCGCAAACGAGAGACGCTAGTTCCTTTGGAAGGGTTGACCTTTGAGGGATATCGTAATGCGGATGGATCTGTCGGGACAAAGAATGTGCTGGGGATTGTGACCAGCGTGCAGTGCGTCACAGGAGTTGCGGATCATGTTGTCGCGAAGGCTAAGCGGGAATTGCTTCCGAAGTATCCGAATGTCGATGACATCGTAGCGATTACGCATGCCTTTGGCTGCGGGGTGGCCATCCAGGCTCCCGATGCGGCGATTCCGACTCGCACGCTTATGAATCTAGCGAAGAACCCGAATCTCGGAGGTGAAGTACTGGTTTTGGGGCTGGGGTGCGAGAAGCTTCAGCCCGCCAAGCTCGTTCCAGAAGGACATGACCAAAGGGATGATATGGTTTGCTTGCAGGAGGTTCAGGAGGAAGGTTTTGGGGGCATGGTCAATCGGCTCATGACGATGGTCGAAACCAGGCTCGCTAAACTGGACCAAAGGCGTCGGGAGACCTGTCCGGTCAGCGATTTGGTTGTGGGACTTCAGTGTGGAGGAAGCGATGCGTTTTCCGGAGTTACAGCCAATCCAGCAGTTGGCTACGCGACCGATTGCATCGTTCGGGCAGGAGGGACGGTATTGTTTTCTGAGGTCACGGAAGTGAGGGATGCCATCCATCTTCTCACGGCCCGGGCGTCGAATGAGGACGTTGCTAAGGCTTTGATTCGAGAAATGTCATGGTACGACAATTACCTGGAAAGAGGGAGTTCAGATCGGTCGGCCAATACCTCGCCGGGAAATAGGATTGGCGGCCTTTCGAACATCGTTGAAAAAGCGCTCGGCTCTATAATCAAATCTGGGAGGAGTCCGATAGCGGACGTTCTGGGACATGGGGAAAGGGTGAAGAAAAAGGGGCTGATTTTCGCCGCAACACCCGCAAGCGACTTCGTGTGCGGGACGCAACAACTAGCTTCAGGGATCGCTCTCCAGGTATTTACAACAGGGAGAGGAACTCCCTACAGTCTGGCGATGGCGCCGGTGATTAAAGTTTCAAGCCGGACGACCTTGAGCCAGCGCTGGTTTGATTTGATCGACCTGGATGCCGGCACAATTGCGACGGGAGATGCGACAATCGAAGAAGTGGGGGAAGCTCTTTTCCACAAGATTCTCGATGTGGCTAGTGGAAGGACGAAGACGGCCGCTGACACTTTAGGTTTGGCAAATGACATGGTCGTCTTCAATCCGGCTCCAATTACTTGAGGTGGCATTGAATCAGGGAGGAACGAATGCGGCTGACTAGGGATAGTCAGCCCTACCTTTTTGACCTATAGGACACATTTTCAGAATTAGCTTTCGAAAAAGGCTCCAGCTCTGCCTCAGTCCAAGGGACGGTTCGACCCTGTGCTTGGATGCGCAGCTGACTGATCGTTCTCGATTCTATGGGTGCCGCGTCATTGTCCCATTCCCGTCGGATATAAGTTAATACAGAAGCAGTATCGGAGTTGCTCAAATTCGCGAGTGGCGGCATGATGGGTTGTACATCAGGTGCCGCGTATCTCTTGCCGCTGACCGTGATGGGACCGGTGAGTCCATGGAAAAGAACACGGGCGAGGCGTTCTGGATTCCCCACGACCCAATCGGAACCTGCTAGCGGAGGGGCCAGTAGTTTCATGCCTTGACCGTCACCGGCGTGACAGGCGACACAGGAAGTTAGGTATACCTGCCTTCCTCGTGCGAAAAGGGCCTGTTCTTTGGGCGTTAGAGGACGAATGTCTGCTTTATCCGAATACGCAGGCGTGTGTCCCGGCCAGCTGAAGTAGCGTTGAATCGCTTCATGGTAATTCGCTGCCAAAGGTTTTCTGCTGAGGGCGACTGGGGAATGGGAGAAAGCGGAGGCGTGGATTTCGAGACCCGCCAATAGCGCCCTTTGCTTGCCACTCAGATTTGGCGAATCGAGAAGCGACAGCAACACCTCAATGGCCCGAGTATTGCGTGATTTTCCAACCGCTTGGGAGAGCGATTCGATGAGAAAGGCAGTTCCGGAATCAGTTGCAAGCGAGTCCGGAAGCTCTGCCCAAAGTCGGTGGAGGAATTCGGCTTCGCGGTTCGCGAGACTGCTCAGGGTGGCATCGCGAACGAGAGGATCGTCCAGGTGGGGTAGGGTAAGTTTCTGGAGTGTGTCAAAGCGCGTCGCATCGGAGATATTTAGGTCTCCCAAGGTTAGAATAGATTGTAGCCTCAATTGAGGAGAAGGGGATTTTTGTGCTAGTGCCTCGATGTGCCTAGCAAGAACGGAGTGGGCGATTCCAAGGGAATGAAGCACCCGTAGACCCGCCGCTTGAATTGCTGGGATTGGGTCATGGAGAATGTCTATCAGAGACTCTGGATCAGGTGCTCGCAGTCCTTCTAGAGTCCACAACGCGTGTAGCCGGGCCCATTGGCTCTCGCTGTTCAAGGCCATCATTTGAAGATCTGGAATAGCGACTTGAAAATCCTGTTCCACTAAGTGCATTTGGGCTTGATCCCTCCACCAGCCGCTCGGGTGGGCGAGGGTTTCGACAAGCTTATCGGCTGACATAGTTGAGAAACTGGGACGATCGGGTTGCTCGAAAGAGTGCGGTACGATGCGCCAGATACGTCCGAGATGAATCGGTGTATCCATTTTACGGGCAATGCTGATCTCTCGAAGATAGGGCGACATGTGAACGCCGTCTTGAACAATTCCGCGATACATGTCCGCGATGTAGAGAGCTCCATCCGGCCCAGTAGCGATCCAGCAGGGACGAAAACGTTCGTCCGTTGAGGTAAGGAAGTCGCGGTCCGGATAAACGGATTGGCCAGTGATTCGGCCTCCGGAATTCGATAATTTACTTCGTTTTATGAGATTTCCGACGGGTTCGCAAACGAACGCGTTACCGGAAAACTCGGAAAAGAGATCGCCTCGATAAATCAGAGGAGCACAGGCGCTCGTAAATTCCTGAATGCGTCCTTGGTCGTCGAGCGCTCCCGGAATGTATCCGCGATTTGAAGCCAAATTGGGTCGAATAGGGAAAACCGCATTGGTGGAGGTGATGCCAACGCTTAGACCGGTCGAAGGCTCATGGTTGGGATTGCGAGTCAAGGTGTTGGGCGGAACGAGGTCTCCGTGAAGTTGGGAGTGGTTGTAGTTGTAGATCAGTCTCCCAAAGTCGTCCTGGCAGATACCCCATTGCCCGCGCGCTTCCGTTTCATCCCGTATCCATTGGTCTCCATTGCGATGGTAACGATGGCCTTCCTTGGCGTTGTAGATCCAATTGTCCATTGCCCGGTACAAGCCATTGGAGGAATGCTCGACACTGTCTTGGGCGTAGTTGGGGTCAACGAGGCTCTTCTGATCGGCAACCAGATCGCCATCGATGTCCTGGGCGAACCAGAGCGGTTTGTTTTCCGCTATGAGTACACCGTCCGGGTGAATGGCCACAGAGCGAGGGAGAACCAGCTTGTCGAGAAACACAGTGCTTTTGTCGATGACTCCATCACCATTTGTGTCCTCGAGGACCGAGACTCTGCCGATGGGGTCGTTGACCCCACTGCGATCGATGTCCTGCATATAGCCTCTCATCTCGACGACCCACAGCCGACCTTCTCCGTCAAACTGGAGGGCGACCGGATCTTCTATCAGGGGCTCGCTGGCCACGAGCTCGATTTGGTATCCCCTTTCCGCCAATTGGAAGTGGCCGAGTTGTTCTGCAGGAGAATGAACGGGCGGTGGAGGAGGATAATTGGCAGCCGGGTAGGCTGAGGTGCAGCCCGCCGCGATTGCGTATGCAAGCAGTTTCAATTGAAAGGCTGAGGGCGAATGCACTATCTTGATGGGGCAGCGGTTGTCGTTTTCCAAAGACGGTCTATTATGTTGTTTAGTCTCCCGATGCCGGTTCGACAACTCCAAATCTGTATGTGTCTTTTCCGTACCCTTGAGGCTGAGTATAGAACCGTCCGGTCATTTTTGCTCAAGGTCCAAGGGGATAGACAGTTATTGGTTGAAGGATTGGGATAGCCTATTTGGTAGCGGGTGATCTCCGCACACCCTTTATATTCATCCCTTAGTGGGTGCCCGATGAATCGTCCGCTACGCGTCAATGTGTTTTCGAGTAGTTGATGTAGGAGCGGTTTTACACCGCGATGGCCATTGC
>CALDFV010000246.1 GCA_937942145.1 uncultured Opitutaceae bacterium | reverse complement strand
CCATTGAAAAGCGGTCGAAAGCCCTCGGGCGGATTGATCTCCGATCCACTCGCGGAAAATAAGCAAAAGAAAATTAATAAAGCGGCTGTGTATCTCATAGCATGTCTATTGTTTTACCCGTTCGGAAACTCTCGTCTGCTGCCAGAACGATGCGGCTGGCATTACAAGCGGCCTCTAGAAGTTCGGATACGTCCAAATCCTCATTGATAGCCTTAAAAAAATACTCCTGCTCTCTGTGAAAAAGGGCGTCATGATCCGGCTCTGATTCCATAGAAATGAACTCGTCTTCCCGGGCCATATTACCCTCCGCATCAAGCTCGCTGTGATGTACCTGCAGTCGTTCCGTTCCGGAATGGGCTTCAATCTTGGCGCTTTGCCCTTGAGCCCCGGACTTTTCCGCCACGATGGAAATGCACCCTTTCGGCCCTATGACGTCTTTAATGAAAAACGCGTTTTCGCTCATCATGGGACCCCAGCCGGCTTCGTACCAACCGACTGAGCCATCTTCAAAGGTCACCTGTAGATGGGCGTAGTTGATTTTCCCTTCCGGTAATTCATCCGTCAGACGGGCTCCGATGCCTGAAACGCGCACCGGTCTCGATTTTGTCATCTGGCACATCACGTCGACATAGTGAACTCCACAATCAACCACAGGTGAGATAGACGAGGCCAAGTTTTTGTGCGTCTCCCACTGGGGGCCTGAAGACTGCTGGTTGAGATTCATCCGCATGACTAGCGGTTTACCTAAAGTGTGCACTTTCTCTACAAATTGAATCCAGCTCGGATGGTGCCGCAGTACATAGCCTACAACCAGTTTGCGATTCACCTGTTTCGCTAGAGCAACCAACGCCTCCGCCTCATCGATGGTTTCGGCTATTGGCTTTTCCAAGAACACGTGGCATCCGGCCTCCAAGGCCAGTTTGGTATATTCGTAGTGCGTATCCGGATAAGTGGTAATGCATACCGCGTCCGGCTTCGTTTCTGCCAACCCTTTTTCGTAACTGTCGAAACCCGGATAAGTCGTACCAAGTTCCTCCATGACTTTATTCCGAGATCCGGGACTTCTCGTGCAAATGCCTGCAATCTCAAATCCGTCCAAGCGATGATACGCCAAGATATGGGATCTCCCCGTATTTCCGGCACCAACACACAGTACTCGATGTTTTCTTACCTCTGACATTTTTGCTTTCTAGAACGCTCGGTATTCGCGGCTGAGGTATTGATTTGCCTCACTCAAATTCGGTATCTCCATCGAACGGGGATTCCACGTTAGTTTCTTGCCCGGGTATCGACTTGCCACCACGCCGAGTTGGAGCGCCTCGCAAAGAGGCCCCCCGTAAGAGAAGGGAGATCCCGTCGATCCTTCGCCCAGACAGGCATTAACCCATTGGCCATGGTGGTCGAGCGGATCAAGTTCCGGGCGAGGCACACTTCGGATCAATTCTCTCGGAAACGTCTGTGGACCACTCATGTGTGGCATCATCAGAACCCCTTTTTCCCCAATCATCACACAGCCCTGCTTGGGCAACTGGACCGCACCATCCTCATTGAATCCCTCAATCCGGGAAGGAGGTCCATTCTCGCCATCGTACCACGTCCATTTAAGAGTCTTGGCGGTATATTGGGTCGAAGGAAACTGGTATTCCGTTTTCACACTTGTCGGATGAGCGAACCCGTTCGGCTCGCGACAGTGGCTTCTCACCCACTTGGGCGAGGTTAACTCCAACGCCCGGTATGGAGTATCGAAAATATGGACACCCATATCTCCCAAAGTACCCGTACCAAAATCCAACAAGCGGCGCCATTGGCCCGGATGAAAAATCTTTTCGCGATAAAGCCGCTCTTCCGCGACTCCCAGCCACAGGCCCCAATCCAAGTTGGCCGGAACCGGATTCGTCTTCACCGGAAGCAAATCATTGGACCCCCAAGACTTGTTGGACCAGACATGAACTTCGCTGATCTTTCCAACCAACCCACTCTTAATATACTCGACCGTCATCCGCTGGCCAATGGACGCGCTGACTTGAATTCCCATTTGCGTTACCACACCCTTTTCCTCAGCTTGGAGTCTGAGCTGGCGGTTCTCCACGACGTTGTGGGCCAGCGGCTTCTCACAATAGACATGCTTTCCCAATTCCATCGCGTGCGACGATATCGGCGCATGCATGTGGTCAGGCGTACAGACAAGTACGGCATCGATCCGGTCTCCCAGCTTGTCGAACAGTTTTCGGTAATCCCGAAACGTCTCCGCCTGAGGCACTTCAGCCGATCGTTCTGCTAAACTGTTACTATCCACGTCACATAAGGCGACGATGTCGACATTGGGCAAACGGAACAGAGAATCAAAATTGCCCTTCCCCCGACCGCCAACGCCAATCTGGGCAATCTGCAACTTGCCGTTGGGCGAACTGGCCCAGGCTCCAGTCGGCAGTATTGAGAAAGCGGCGACACCGCCTAACGCGTTGAGAAACTGCCTTCGAGTCGATTGGGTATTTATAATGCCACTCATATCATTAAAAAACTTTCTATTCAATTTCTGCGGGCTTTGCCTCGGGCACTTTAAAGAAAATTGCAAACATGACAATTACGATCGCCGCCAT
>CALDFV010000245.1 GCA_937942145.1 uncultured Opitutaceae bacterium | reverse complement strand
CTTCAGCCATTGGTGATTTTGAATGGGCCCCAGTTCGTAGAAGCGGCTCGTGTCCTGGGAGATAAGCTACTGGCTAAGCACAGGGGCGATCGATCTGCGGTCATCGAAGAAGCGTACTATCTTCTCACCAGTCGGCAACCGGAGTCCCAGGAAGTGAAGATTCTCTCGAACCTCTACACCGCCCAGCGCGAAGAATTTGACGCCAACCCAGCCGATGCCAATGCGCTCTTAGAAGTCGGGAATTCACCTGTTTCGCTTTATGAAAACCCGAGAGAGCACGCGGCGGCCGCAGTCGTTATAAATGCGATTATGAACATCAATGAATCTCTGATAAAACGATGAAAAATCCACTCTGTACCGGTTTTGAAAATCCGCTCGGCATGACGAGGCGGTCGTTCCTAAATCAAATGGGAATGGGTTTGGGAGGACTCGCCTTGGGTAGCATGATGAATCCTCTGCAAGGACGTATCAATGAGGGCCCGGCCTTGGCGGGCACTCACTTCCCGGCTAAAGCGAAACGGGTCATTTACCTGTTTCAATCGGGCGGACCTTCCCAGATGGATTTGTTCGACTACAAGCCGAGACTCAATGAGGAGCATGGTCAGGAGTTGCCCGATTCCGTTCGCCGGGGTCAACGACTGACTGGCATGTCCACCAGCCAGGCTAGTTTCCCGTTAGCGGGCTCTCCATTCGAGTTCAAGCAACATGGGGAAAGTGGGGCTTGGTTTAGCGAGACGTTGCCCCATATGGCGTCCATTGCGGACAAATTGTGCTTTGTTAAGTCGATGTACACGGAGGCGATCAACCACGGTCCTGCCGTGACGATGATGATGTCTGGTTCGCAGATACCGGGGCGCCCTACAGCGGGTTCTTGGTTGTCTTATGGCTTGGGGAGCGAGAACAGGGATCTCCCTTCGTATGTGGTTCTCACACCTAAAGTGGCGAAAGGACAACCACTTACCTCCCGGTATTGGGGGAGTGGCTTTCTTCCGAGTCGTCATGACGGCGTCCGATTTCGGCCAGACAAAGATGCCGTATTGTATCTAAATAATCCTGACGGTGTTAGCCGTTCTAGTCGCAGTAAGACCATTGATCACTTGAAGGAATTGCACGAGTACCAAGTGAGTCAGCAGAGTGATCCGGTTTTAGAAGGCCAGATTGAGCAGTACGAAATGGCGTTTCGCATGCAGGCTTCGGTGCCGGAGGTGTCCGATATTAGCGGCGAGTCCAAAGCAACGCTGGATCTCTATGGCGAAGGCGTAACCGAGCCGGGTACCTACGCCGCCAATTGCCTTATGGCGCGAAGACTCGCGGAACGCGGGGTGCCGTTTGTCCAGGTTTTCCATACGGGATGGGACGCCCACGGGAATTGTCCCGGCAATGTGAGAGACAACTCAAAAAAGACCGACCAAGCTTCGGTGGCATTGGTCAAGGACTTGGAATCTCGCGGTCTTCTGGAAGACACGCTCGTTATTTGGGGAGGTGAATTTGGACGCACCAACTATTGCCAAGGCAAGATGACTAAAACGAATTTTGGTAGGGATCATCACCCTCGTTGCTTTACTACGTGGATGGCCGGCGGGGGTGTGAACGCAGGCTACGGCCATGGCGTTACGGATGAATATGGATACAATCTAGAGCAGGATGGGGTGCATGTGCATGACTTTCACGCCACTTTGATGCATCTTCTCGGCATCGACCATGAGCGACTGACCTATAAATATCAAGGTAGGTACTTCCGACTGACCGATGTGCATGGGCACGTGGTCAAAGAGCTTATCGCTTAGGGTTGGCGCCTTTTAGTTCAGATCGTATAGAGGATACTCGAGAACGGCGCCAGCATGATGAGAATGCTTTGTTCTGAGCAAGAGACGTGTCCAGCCCTTGCCCTATCGTGTGATGGAGCAGGGTTGCATCCGTTTTGAAAAGCCGAATTCCTGTCTCTAAAATACGCCTTTTCCTTTTTCCGTCTGCTTGTAAATGCTCTTTTTAGGACGAGCCAATAACCTTCTTAGCATGGGTTCAAAATCCTCCAATGTCATGGATTTGTAATTGGGATCAAAGGAGTTCTGGTCATACTTTTCACAAAACTCAGCAGTGTATTCAAAGTACGGATGATCCTTGTATTTATCTCTCATGCTTTTGTCCAAGCCCAAATAATGGAAAAAGTAGTAGCCCTGAAAGATACTGTGATTTTCCATCATCCAATGGTTTTTCTTGGAAATATAAGGCTTTAAGATAGCAGCGCCAAGTTCGGCATGGTTGACGCTCGCCAGTCCATCGCCTATATCATGAACCAGCGCGCATACTACATACTCTTCATCTCGACCATCCTTATACGCGCGTGTTGCTGTTTGCAAACAATGCTCCAATCGCCCAACCGCAAACGCATCCGGTCCATCGTCAAGCCTGCGCATTTCCGCCAAAATCCTGTCAGGCAAACCTTTTACATATTCCTTTGCGCAGGTGGCTATTCGTTCCCAATCGTTGACGGTGCCATCCGTCATTTTAAAAAACTTTGCTTTCTCCTGACTCATGATTGTAGTTTATGGCTAGTTTCGCTGAATTCGCAAATGGATTTACTTTGAACATGGCGAAAATCGATTGAGAAAATTTTAGTGGAATTCAGGATCCACTCTGTTAAGGATTTTTAGTACCCCTTTTTATGAGCGAAGAAAACAGCGAACCAAAGAATACCCGACTCATGTCTCTCGACGCCCTTCGAGGATTCGACATGTTTTGGATTATCGGAGGAGCAGGCGCGGTTTCTTCTTTGATCGCTCTCATGGGGTTTCCAGATGCTTTTGTGGAAGGCGTGGCGAAGCAATTCACGCATGTCGAGTGGGAGGGCTTTCATTTTTTCGATTTAATATTCCCATTGTTTGTTTTCGTCTCCGGGGTTACCGTTCCGTACTCGGTCTTGTCCCAGAAAGAGAGGGGGGTCAGTGTGGCAAAACTGCAGATTCGAATTATACGACGATCGGCGATCATCGTACTAATCGGGTTGAGTTTTAGCGTATTCAAATTCCAATGGGAATTGTTAAGGCTCTATCAGGTTCTCTGGATGATTGGTATGAGTTACTTGATTGGGACGAGCATCACCCTGCATGTGGAAAGCTGGAAAATCAGATTGGGTATCTTCTTCTCTGTACTGCTGACTTACCATTTGGCGGTTTATTATCTGCCTTATCCGGGTAAGGGGATTGTGATTACGCCTGAGAATAATCTAGCGGCCTGGCTGGATCGGAATTTCATCAAGACGAATTTGTATCGGGAGGTCTACGACCCGGAAGGCACGATTCGAGTGCTGACGGGTGGTATGCTCGGGATGCTGGGCGCAATGGTGGGGCAGCGTATCAAGTACTATGGCAAAGCGCAGATCCGGTGTAGTCTTGAAATGGCGGTTGGCGGAGTCGTGTGTTTACTCCTCGGTTGGTGCTGGAGCTTTTCATTTCCGATCATCAAAGACCTTTGGTCTCCTTCCTTTGTCCTCTGGGCGGCGGGATGGTCTTTTTTGCTCTTGGCATTGTTTTACACCATTATCGACGTGTGGGGCCACAAGTGGCTGGGCTGGTTTTTCGTCCCAATTGGCATGAACGCGATAACCATTTACGCGGGACAAGTGTATCTTCAAACGAGTTATTCGAGAGACTTCTTTTTCAAGGGTTTGGCCAACCACTTCGAAAGTGCTGCGGCACAGGGTTTCATTCTTCAAGGTGGGCTGCTTCTAATTCACTGGCTATTGCTTTACGGACTCTACAAGAAGAAGATCTTCATACGGGTTTAAGATAGGGGTATTGGATTGTACTCCCGATCTCCTGGGTACCGTTGATGTTGAATTGGATTGTCGCCTCAACAATTCGGCTTTGCTCATGATCCCTGACGAGACGACCTACACGATTTACTAGACGCAAATTCTTGATCTATGCACGATTCCCCTACGTTTTTATCGGCTGGATATTTGCCCGGGTATTAGCTTCGCGGTTCTGATATAGGATGATGGCAAGCAGAATGACTGCGCCACAGACGTGACAGTAGATCGGCAAGGGGGTCCACATCAGTAAACCCGCGCTGAGAAGCAGCAATGCAGCGATCAAGGAATTGATGCGGGTTTCTAGATGCCACTCCAACAATCCGGCTAAAGCGTAGAGTCCCATGCACGCCCAGAGGAAAACTTCAATGCGTTCGGGCCAGGTGCCTGAAACCAATGGTGAATAGGCAAACAAGACCGGAACTAGGTACAGGCCCTTGGCGATTTTCCAACTTGTGAGTCCGGTGGGGATCGGACGCGTACCGGCGATTCCTGCGGCTGCGAAGGAGGCGAGGCAAACGGGTGGGGTCACATTACTGTCCTGGGATAGCCAGAAAATTATCAAGTGCGCGCTGAGCAGCATGCCAGTCAGCAATTCCGGCTCTAGCAATTCCTGACGTAAAAGCTGCTTCATTTCCAAGGGCATCTCCTTGAGTGCCAGCACCGGATCGCCCCCGAACAGGCTGAGCGTGGCGGCTACATTGCTGGGCAGATTGCCAGCCTGCAGCACGGTTAGGAGTTGGGACTGGCTGATGAGGTCGAAAATCAAGGGAGCACATAAGGTGGCCAGTACGATATAGGAGGCCGTCACTGGTAGTCCCATTCCAAGGACGAGAGAGGCTATTGCCACTAGGATCAGAGTTATCAGCAGACTGCCTTGGGCCCATTCCACAATCATTAATGAAAAGGCGTTGCCGACGCCCGTGGTAGTAACGACGTTGACCACAATGCCTAC
>CALDFV010000244.1 GCA_937942145.1 uncultured Opitutaceae bacterium | reverse complement strand
CCCGACAAGAGAGAGTCGTTGATTTGGTTATCCATTTCCTCGTCTGAACAGCGACCGACTACGCGCCCTTTTCAGAGTTCGCTTTCTCCGAATCAGGCAATTAAGGTCATGCGTGCTCGGCGGTTAAAACTGATCTGGCTTAGAAACTTCAAAGAAACACTGCATCGCATTTCCTACCTATAGTTACGGCATAAAGCTGAGTAACTTTAGCCATGGGCTGAAATAAGTAGAACTCACCAATACGGGAAACGAGCATCTTCGATTTCTTTCCTTCGAATTGATGAAATCGTCGGGCTAGCGTTTGTCCCTAGCCTCGTGGGTATAATTGAATAGCCGATCCACTCGGTACAGCGAGAATACGAGCCCTAATCAACTCAACGACATCGGATCTACATCCAGAATTTGTATGACATCCGGGGGCCAGCCGATTTCACTAGCGACCCCTAACAGCTCAGCCATGGTATTCGTTACACTCGAAGCGAAATACCATATTTGGAATCGATAATGGTCCTTCATCTTTTCGATCGAACAAGGAGCTGGTCCTCGCGTTTCAATTCTGCCCCCCAACCTTTCGTTTGCCCGCTTGGCAAATTGCTCAGCAAAGAACGATACTTTGTCTGGATTAGGCCCTCTAAAAACTTGCCGGATCAGATGACGGTACGGAGGGTACTGAAAACGCTTCCGCGACTCCGCCTCGATTTCCAAGAATGCATCCACCTCGCCTCTTCGGGCGAACTGGATGGGATCCGCATGAGGGGTAAAAGTCTGCACCACCACTTCACCCGCCAAATCCCCTCGACCCGCGCGACCTGATACCTGAACCAAAAGCTGGAACGTTCTTTCATTCGCTCTGAAATCTGGAATGTGGAGAGACAAGTCGGCATCCACCATTCCAACCAGCGTCACATTCGGAAAATCAAGCCCCTTGGCGATCATTTGGGTCCCGACAAGTACGTCAATTTTTCCAGAGCGGAACTCTCCAAGAATCTTTCGGAACAAGTGCTTTCGACTCATGGTGTCCGCATCGATACGCACTACTTTCGCTTTCGGCATCACTCGTGTAACCGCATCTTCAATACGTTGGGTCCCCATCCCCTTCCAGCGAATCTTAGGGCTCTTGCACGACGGGCATTGCATGGGAGCATTGGCTTCCTCCCCGCATAAATGGCATTTCAAGGTCTCATCGCTACGGTGATAGGTCATGGGAACGCTACAATGGTTGCAGATCTCAACATGACCACAGTCCTGGCAAAGCATGCTCGACGAAAATCCCCTTCGATTGATGAACAGTATGCTCTGCTCTTTCTTCTCAAACCGGTCCCGGAGTTTCTCAACCAACGTCGTTGATAGCTGAGTCGACTTGCGAGTGCGGGCGATCTCCTGTCTCATGTCCACCACATGCATCATCGGCAGCGCCCGATCGTCCACTCTTTGCGTAAGTCGATCGAGAGCGTATTTTCCTAGGGTGACATTACGATAAGACTCGAGTGAGGGGGTCGCGGAACCCAACACGCAAAGCGTATTCTCCAAATACGCCCGATACACAGCGACATCTCGACCATGATAGCGGGGTGTCTCATCCTGCTTAAAAGCAGGTTCGTGCTCTTCATCCACGACTATGAGTCCAAGGTTTTTAATCGGAGCAAAAACGGCTGAACGAGCTCCAACGACAACCTGCGCCCTACCCGATGCCAGAGCCATCCAGGCGTCCAAACGTTCTCCGTCCGAAAGATGACTGTGCCACACGACCGTTTGTACATGAGCATATTGAGCGAGCCGGGACCGAATTCTTCCCACGGTCTGCGGAGTCAGCGCCACTTCAGGCACGAGAAAAAGCACCCCCTGCCCCTTCTCAAGAACTGCCTCCATCGCATCGAGGTAAACTTCGGTCTTTCCGGAGCCCGTTACTCCTTGGACTAAGTGGGTTGCAAATCCCCCCTTTGACAAGGTTGCCCTCAAGCTCTCGGTCACTGCGACTTGCTCATCGTTCAGTTTGAATTTTTCTTCTACCGCGAACTCTATTTCCCCAATCTCGTCCTCATAGGCTACTCGCTCCGCTACACGTGACTCCTCGTGAATGAATCCCTTCTCCAGAAGTCCGTTGTATGTGGCCGCCGATAGCTTCAATCGATTAAGTATCAGGCTCTTTTTTTGGGGCTTTATTTGCTGAAGCACAAAATCGTACAGGTCCCGCTGCTTAGGCGCCCTTCTTCCCAGCGTCTCCAGTTCCTCCTGGCCAAGCTTTTTTCCGATTGACACATATTTGTCTCTTTTAGCCGACATTCCCTGACGAATCGGGCCGGGTATCATCGTCTCCAATACAGCTTCGCGTTTCGCCCCGTAGTAGGACCGTATCCATCCCGCGAGCTCTAACAACCTGGGCGTCAATATAGGTTGGTCGTAGCAAACTTGCGAGACCATCTTCAGCTTCGAATACTCCACATCCGGATCCGCTTTTTTTTCGACAACGACCCCTAATGTGAACCGCCTGCCCACAGGGACACGAACGAGTGTCCCCACCGCAATTTGCTGAGACATCCCCTCGGCCGCCTTGTAATGGAGGGTTTTGTCAAACCCCGCCAATGGCCATACCGCTACTATCTCATCATTCAAATTCACAGGCGGTAATCCGACATTGACACTTATTGAGAACGTTTTGAGACTGCCGGTTGTGACAATCGAAGATTGCAGAGAAAGATTTCGTACCTTTTTGGTAAAACATAATCTGAGAATGACTGGCCAACGTATGGCTATCTTCGAAGCCGTATTCAAGGAGTCGAGTCATTTCACAGCAGAGGAACTTCTAGACAAGGCGCGGCTGATCGATCGCACGGTTTCCCGAGCCACCGTCTATCGCACCCTTCCCATACTCGTCGAGAGCAGTCTGGTGCGCGAGGTCGATATTGGCACGAACCTGAAGTACTACATGCCCAACAAGGAACAAGGCGCCCAGAAGGCCCAGGTTATTTGCAGCGACTGCCAGAAGATTTTCGAAATCCCCGCCCCCTTTATGGAATGGTATGGAAACACGGTTTCCGCCAACCTTGGGCTGACACCCATTAGCCAGCGTCTTCAAGTTACGGCTTCCTGCGAAGAACTCCAGGAAAAGGGATTTTGCTCCAAGAGCAAAGCCGAGACTTCAAACTAGTCCTTCTTATTCGAAGGCAACCCCGCAAAAAAGAAGTAGGCCGGTAACCAACCGGCCTACTATTCACTCATACAAACTAGGGCTGCTGACTAAGCAGCCTCACACCTACTAAATTCGAGGTAGGACTACCAATCCAACTGCAGCTTGAGCAATCGCTTCTGCGAAGAATTGTGTCCCTGACGGGCTGCATCTTGATACCATGCGATGGCTGCGTCGCGATTGCGGGCAATGCCTTGGCCTTTTTCCAGCATTACAGCCAAACTAAACTGAGCCGCCGGATCTCCCTTGTCGGCCGCTTTACGATAGAAAGAGGCAGCGATGTCGTAGTCCTTTTTCACCACGACGCCATCCAAGTAGATGGATGCTAACCTACGCATCGCATCAGAGCTTCCACGTTCCGACGCATCATTGAACAGCTCGAGGGCTACTTCTGTGTCGGTCTTGATTCCATGACCCTTGAGGTAGCAGTCCGCGAGAGCAACCGTTGCTTCCAGATGGCCGCGCTTCGCAGCTTTACCATACCAGTCGAAAGCAATCGACTCATTAGCCGTTACGCCGATGCCTTGTTCGAAGACACGCCCAAGATTCCACATCGCAGGAGCATGATCCAGCTCTGCTGAGCTTCGGTACCAAAGGAGCGCTTTGCTGATGTCTTTATCGATTCCCCATGCGTTTTCATAGCATTGGGCAAGAGCGTTTTGGGAGTAAGGATTTCCCTTCTGAGAAGCGATTTCAAACCAATGTACGGCAGCTTCGTAGTCGCGTGGACCCCCCGATGCATCACGGCTCATCGAACCGATGACCGGCATCGCAGCGTCAAATTTAAGTTCAGCCGCACGGCGATAGAACCCACGGGCTACCTGTAGGTCACGCAATTCTTCTGGTCCAAAAAATCGGAGAGAAGCGAGTTTATGAAGGACTACCGGATAGTCTGGCTCTAGTTCGAGCGCTCTTTCATAACTCAATATAGCGCTGGCAGGCTTCTCTAGAACTTCTAGCAATCGTCCCAACTGAGCATGGAAGCGTGGTTCTTCAGGAAACTCGTTAAGCGCCGCGCGGCAGGCTTCCAAAGACGCCTTGTGATCCATTTTGTCATCATCGACTGGATCGGAAACCGAGAACTTGTCGTCCGGGATGGAAGCGAGAATGTCCGCTTCCAAAGCTGGAGCTACAGGAAAGATCCGAGCCGTTTCTCCGATTTCCAGTTTGGACGTTTCAATCTGAACGATCGCGTCCGTCTCTCGGACTTCGATGACCTCACCACGAATTGTGTCGATTTCTTCGTCCTCGTTTATCTTGTCGATACGAACCCGGTCGCCAGGCTTTACGCTGCCAGCAACCTCAAGCAACACCGTCGCCGAATCTTGCTCCAATGAAAGGATCACTCCCTTCGATTCGAGACTTTCCTCAGCCTGCACAGCGATTGCCGTGAAGATAAAGGAGACTAACAGTAATATGCTAAATCGAGCATTCATAATTCAGTGGTATAATATTTAATTAATGCCCGTACCCAAATGGGAGGGACACAGGGAATGGTTACAGATACGATTGTAAACTTTTCCAACGACTCCTAACACCTAGAGATCAAGGGGTATTTTTCAGATTTTCTTTTCGAGCGCGGGAAACCCGTAACGCCCCCTAGCCTGCTCTACGAATCGACCGGAACGTACCTGATCTTTGATGAGTGAAAGCGCTCAGGCTCAATTCAGTTTCAATGCCTAGAACGAAGCATCTCTAATCATCTTCGGCATCCATTCAGAAATCTGCTCTCAGCGCTAGCGTCGGCATATCTTTACCTCCGAAAAACCTTCGCTTGCAGGTAAGCGCCCTCAGCATAGCATGGATTCCGAAATGGAAATCGATGCCCAAGATGCCTTCGAGATAAATTTTTTTGAGAACCTTCTCAAAAAGGACTCCAAGAACCCAGAAACGCTAGAGCTGCTGGGCGGTCTATACTCAAAATATGAGATGGCGAATCAAGCTCTCCGCATTGACCGAAGGTTAGCCCGAATCTCCCCTCAAAACCCGCGGGTGCAGTACAATCTGGCCTGCACCTTGAGCTTGCTAGGGCGAAAACGCGAAGCTCTCGAGTCACTCAGGAAAGCGATTGAGCTCGGTTACGATGACCGAAATTGGCTTATGCAGGACTCCGACTTCAACTCGCTCAAGAACCATCCTGAATTCCAATCGCTTGTCGAAGCGTGCGGGCAATCCCTGTGAAAGACGGGAACTCCAAAATTCCCGATCCTCAGGTCTCAGCAAGCAAAGTCGAAATCGCTCGTCAAACTTTTCGCTGGGACATTATTCGAAGTTGTTTGAGTGGCCTCATGGATTCAGGGTGGCGCATTTTCGCGCTTCTCGTTGTCACTCGCTACTTCGATGGAACGTCTTTTGCAAAGGCATTGGTTCCAGCCGCATTCACAATTGGGCTCCTTTCAACGCCCATCGCGCTGTTCTACCTGCCTCGACTGAGGCTACAAACCTCCAAGTTATGCAGCATCAACTACATGATTTCAGGGATTCTTTTCTGGGTGGCCTCTTTAGGGGTAGACTCACTTTGGCTATTCTTGGGGGCGGGAACCGCCGCAGCCGCTCTCTTGGCCCAGCAAATGCCGCTGCTCATCCACATTTACTCCACCAACTATACTTCTGGATTGCGGGGCAAGCGAGTCGCCTATGCGATTTCCGTTAGTATCGCAATTGCCCCTGTTTTTGGCTGGTTTGGAGGACAACTCCTCGAGGAAGATCTTTCACGATTCCCGATTCTCTTTCAGATAATGGCGGCAGCCTGCATTTTTTCCGGAATATGCATTTACAAGGTTCCGTCTGAGATTCTTCAGCGAAGCCCTAGCGGAAACCCACTTACCCACCTATCACTCGCATGGAAGGACAAGGTGTTCGGCTGCATGTTGGGAATGTGGATGATCCTTGGATTTGGCAATTTGAGCACCATGCCCCTTCAAATCGAGTATATGACAAGCGATGAATACAGTATTCACGCTACAAATACTCAAATAGCCATTGCAGGCATCGTTATTCCTAGCACTGTCCGCATTTTCGCGACTTCAATCTGGGGGCACCTTTTTGACGCCTTTAATTTCTTCCTCGTTCGTGCCCTCACGAGCGCCATTCAGCTGGCTGCTATTTTGATCTTCTTTTTTTCGGACACGATTGTGGGGATTTATATCGGTTCCGTCGGCTACGGCCTGGCGATGGCGGGAGGAAACGTCAACTGGAGCCTCTGGGTCACTAAGTTCGCGCCACCAGGGCAGGAGTCCGACTACATGACGGTTCATTCATTTATGACTGGGGTGCGGGGTCTAGTGGCTCCCTTTATCGGTTTCTACATGCTTAATTTGATCTCGATCCAAAGTTGGGCAACTATTGGCTCCCTGCTGGTCGCCCTTTCAATCGTGCTGCTTTTCCCAATTAGCCGTCTTGCGAGACGTTGAACCAAACCGAATCCGACCATTCTATCGCCCTTCCGAAGAGATGCCTTGATTCGCCTCACCTTAAGCGCAACGTGTCGTAAATATGAACCAAGTTCGAGTCAGATTTGCTCCTAGTCCGACGGGATCCACCCACATTGGAACCGCGAGAACCGCACTGTTCAATTGGCTTTTTGCCCGCAAAGAAGGGGGTGTTTTCGTTCTCAGAATAGAAGATACGGACAAGGAGCGAAATACCCAGGAAGCGCTCGAAGAACTCATCGACGGCCTCAAGTGGCTGGGTCTGGACTGGGATGAAGGTCCAGGTAAGGAAGGCGATTTCGGCCCCCATTTCCAAAGCAAGCGAAACGATATCTACGCCCAATACCTAAAGATCCTGAAAGACAAAGACCGGGTTTATGAAAAAGACGGTGCCATCTACTTCAAACTGGAAGGCGATCGCTTTACCGAATACGACGACTACTTGAAAGCCGACGTCGAGAAAGTAAAAACGCAGCCAGTTGTAATTGAAGACATCATTCGAGGCAAAGTAACACGACGCGAAGATCGAGACTTCGTCATTCAACGCTCAAACGGCGACCCGAGCTTCCACTTCGTTAACGTGGTCGACGATATAGCAATGAAAATCACCCACGTCATTCGAGGTGAAGACCATCTCTCCAATACGTCGAAGCACATAGAGCTGTTCAACGCTTTCGGAGTAGAACCCCCAAAGTTCGCTCACCTGCCGATGATCCTCAAAAACCCGAAAGAAGGGAAAGGGAAGATGTCGAAACGTGACAAAGGAGCCTTGATTTCCGAATACAGGGAACGCAATTTTATCCCCGAAGCGGTCCGCAATTTCATCGCTTTACTGGGTTGGTCTCCAAAGGATGGGCAAGAGGTGTTTACAATCGAAGAACTAACTTCAAGGTTTAGACTCGAAGACGTACAAAAAGGAGGTGCTCGATTTGATGAGCAAAAGATGTCTCACCTAAACTTTGAGTACATGAAGGCGATGCCGATCCAAGCGTACGTGCAAATAGGGAAACGGTCGCTAGCCAAATCTGGATTGATTGAAGAACCAGTTGATAAAAATTATCTTACCGCTGTTATGAAACTCTGTCAGGAGAAAATTGATAGTTTCGAAAATCTTCCCGGATTCGCCTCCTATTTCTTTTCCGACCAATACGCTATTAGCGAAAAGGCGGAAAACAAAGTAATGAAAAAGGAAGGAGCGATCGATCGCTTGGAGGAGTTGCTGCCCCGTCTGGCAGCGTTACAAAACTGGACTCAAACTGAGATTGATTCCGCGTTCAACCAATTGGCCGATGAAAAACAGCTTAAACCTTTTGCCTGGTATCCCATCGTTAGATTCTCCGTAAGTGGGACAAATTCAGGGCCAGACTTCCTACCAATGCTTGAGGCGCTAGGGAAAGAACGTGTGCTGAATCGCCTAGAAATGGCTATCACCAAATACCACTAATACATCCAGCGTAAGCATTTCCAATATGACTGAAGAAACCTCATCCAATTTCATTCGAGATATCATCGACGAATACAAAGCAGCCAACCCTAACCAGGAAATAGTAACTCGTTTTCCTCCTGAGCCCAACGGCTACCTGCACATTGGACACGCCTTTGCGATTCAAGTGTCGTACGGAATTGCTCGAGACTACAATGGGCAATTCAATCTACGTTTCGATGACACGAATCCAGCGAAAGAAGAATCTGAATACGTTGATGCAATTAAGGAAGACGTCAAATGGCTGGGTGCGGACTGGGGGGATAACTTGTTTTTCGCGTCCGACTACTTTGATCAACTCTACGAGTGGGCCCTTCACCTGATTCGCGAGGGACTCGCCTATGTAGATGATCAAAGCCCAGAGGAAATGCGGAAAGGTAGAGGGTCTTTGATAGAACCGGGTGAAAACTCTCCTTTTCGTGACCGAAAGGTAGAGGAGAATTTGGATTTATTTCAGCGAATGAAAGATGGCGAGTTTGATGAGGGCAGCCGCGTCCTCCGGGCTAAGATCGACATGGGCAATCCCAATCTGAATTTGCGCGATCCTGTTCTCTACCGCATTCTACATGCCAACCATCATCGGACTGGAGACAAATGGAAAATCTACCCCTCCTATGACTTTACTCACGGACAAAGCGACGCAATCGAGGGAATCACGCATAGTCTTTGTTCTCTCGAATTCGAATTTCACCGACCTCTCTACAACTGGTTTTTAAAGAACCTTCCCGTTCCCAGCAAGCCACGTCAAATTGAATTCGCCCGTCTCAATGTAGAGCATATTGTCACGAGTAAAAGGAAGCTCTTGCAACTTGTCAGTGAAGGCCATGTACGAGGCTGGGATGACCCCAGAATGCCAACCGTATCCGGTTTCCGGAGACGCGGTTACACTCCTGAGTCGCTAAATGAATTTTGCCATCGAGCAGGCGTTGCCAAGAGAGAACGAGTGAATGAATACGCGCTACTTGAGTATTGCATTCGCCAAGACTTGGAAGAACGAGCCTATCGCAGAATGGCCGTGCTCAATCCTGTTAAAGTAATCATAGAGAATTTTCCTGAGAATGATACCGAATACTTCGACGGCCCCAACCACCCGGCGAAACCTGAACTTGGAATGCGTTCAGTTCCTCTAACTCGTGAGATCTACATCGAGCGAGAGGACTTCATGGAAGATCCTCCAAAAAAGTTTTTTCGACTCGGTCCTGGTCGCGAAGTTCGACTTCGCTACGCCTGCTACATTACGTGCACCGGATTCAAAAAGGACGAAGAAGGTGAAATACAAGAAATCCACGCCACCTTCGATCCAGAATCGAGAGGAGGATCTACACCCGACGGACGGAAGGTCAAAGGAACTATCCATTGGGTTAGCGCCACTGAAAATCGGCCCCTAGAGGTTCGTAATTATGAGCAGCTTTTCACGAAAACCAACCCAGAAGACGTAGAGGAAGGACAGACATTCATAGACAATCTGAATCAGAATTCCGAGTCCATCATCACCGCCTTCGGAGAGCCGGAACTAGGAAAAGCCACAATTGGCGAGCGCTTTCAGTTTGAACGCAAGGGCTACTATGCCGTTGATCCAGACACCCAATCAGATCAGCTGATATTAAATTGTACCGTTGGATTACGCGATAGCTGGGGGAAAAAGCAAAAGAAGTAAGATATCTTCGTATCAGACTTTTCATAACAATCCGAGAACTGGAAATACTCCGGCCATCGGTATTTGAATTTGAGCCTGCTCTAGAAAGTCTCTCTCGCAGATTCGATCGTTTCGCAAAAAGTCCAATCTTTCGATTCCTCGTACTTTTTGCTCTCCTCGATGACCTTGGGATTACCAGCGATCGCGTATTTAAGGCTGAGCTCCTGACAGATCCTCATCGATTGCAACAGTAGTTTAACTACCTCTAAATCCAACCCCTGGAGCTGCTGCGTATCAAATATGACGTTCGAGATTCCGAAGTCTACCGCTTCACTGGTCTTGGTTTTGAAGTAAATTCCGAGCTCGCTGATCGCCGAAGAATGACACTTCTTGGGCAGCTTGACCGTCATGACACCATCATCTAGGTCGAAGTATCTTCCTGAAGAATCTAAATTAATCGCCCTAGCGATTTTGCTCTCCAACTCATCAAAGTCGATC
>CALDFV010000243.1 GCA_937942145.1 uncultured Opitutaceae bacterium | reverse complement strand
AACTTGCAGCGTTATGGGAACCGCTAGCACGATGGCGTGCTTGACGGAAGCGATGGGTATGATGCTTCCAGGGGGAGCCTCGGCATTGGCGGTATCCTCGGAGCGGTTACGTCTGGCGGAGCAAACCGGAAGTCGGGCGGTGGAGATGATCGGGGAACATCTACGACCCACTGATATTCTCAATGAGGGGAGTTTCCGAAACGCAACCCGAATGTTGCAAGCGATAGGGGGATCCACCAATGCGGTCATTCATCTTGCGGCAATGGCAGGAAGACTGGGGATTAAGCTCAAGCTCGACGATTTAAACAGGATTGGCGACGAGACACCCATGCTGGTCGACTTGAAGCCTTCGGGACAGAACTACATGGAAGACCTGCACAAGTCGGGCGGTGTTTCGGGTATCATCGCAAAACTAGGAGCCTCGTTTGAGAAAGACTGCATCACTGTCACGGGTAGGTCGATACAAGAAAATATCGCCGAAAGGAAACTGGACTTTGAACAGATGATCATTAGATCGCCCGAGGATCCCATCTACCCGAAAAACGCGATCGCCGCTCTGACTGGGAATCTAGCCCCGAATGGGGCGATTATTAAATTGTCGTCGGCAACGGATAGGCTTCTTAGCCATATCGGAAGAGCAGTCGTTTTCGACTCGCTCGACGATTTGGCGGGACGGATCGATCTGCCTGAGCTCGAGATCAAGGCCGACGACATCCTCGTATTGCGAAACGCCGGTCCCGTAGGCGCGCCCGGAATGCCCGAGGCGGGTTTCTTGCCGATCCCCAAATATTTGGGACGGCAAGGCGTCAAAGACATGGTCCGCATTTCGGATGCCCGTATGAGTGGCACAGCGTTTGGAACGACTGTTTTGCATATTTCGCCTGAGAGTGCCGTGGGAGGGCCGCTGGCCTTGGTGCAGACGGGTGACCGAATCGAATTGAATGTTGATCAGCGAAAGCTGGAGTTGCTTGTGAATGATGAGGAATTGTCGAAACGAGCCGAGGCGTTGAAGGTCAAAGATCCGCGAGCGACCCCGGATCGTGGCTATGTCAAGATGTACATAGAGAATGTCACTCAAGCCCATGAAGGCTGTGACTTCGGATTTTTGGCAGGGAGTTGATTCGGTTAGCGAGCTTAGTGCGGGAGTGTTCCCGCTCCGCCCTGAATGTCGAAAGGCTCTTAGGTGGAGTGCATCAGCATATCCTGTTTTTTGACAAAAATTGAAATTGCCTGAGTGGGTCCTCCGATTTAATCCTTCCACCATGAATGACGAACCGCTTGCGCCTGATCAGATAATGCAGCTTGGAATGGGATTCTGGGCTTCAAAAACGCTGCTCAGCGCGGTAGAGATTGAGTTGTTTACCGAACTCGCCAAGCATCCAGAGGATTTGAATGCGTTGCAACGCCGCATGGGTCTCCACCCGCGTAGTGCTCGCGATTTTCTAGATTCCCTTGTTAGTCTTGGCATGCTGGAGCGGGAAAACGGAATCTATCGCAACACGCCCGAGACCGACTTGTTTCTCGACAAGAACAAGCCGAGCTACATAGGAGGAATTCTGGAGATGGCGAATCATCGCTTGTATCCGTTTTGGGCACATTTGACGGAAGCATTGCGAACGGGGTTGCCGCAAAGCGAATCCAAGAACGATGTCGACTTTTTCGGCATTCTCTACGCGGATCCTGTTCGTCTAAAAGAGTTTCTCAAAGCAATGACCGGCGTGAGCCACGGAGCAAACATGGCGATCGCGGCCAAGTTTCCCTGGAAAGACTACAAGAATTTCGTCGATCTTGGACCGGCCCAAGGCGACTTGGTGGCTCAGATCGCTCTACAGAATCCGCATCTGAAAGGGATCGGATTCGATCTCCCCCCAGTGGAGCCCGTTTTTGAGGAGTACATAAATGATCTAAATTTGGCCGATCGTGTTTCCTTCCTGGGGGGCAGTTTTTTCGAGGATCCTATTCCCAAAGCCGACATTGTATTGATGGGACACATACTGCATGACTGGAATTTGGAGGAGAAGAAATTGCTGTTGGCCAAAGCGTATGAGGCTCTGCCGGATGGTGGGGCAGTGATCGTTTATGATGCGATTATCGATGACGACCGGAGAGAGAGCGCTTTCGGATTGCTCATGAGTTTGAATATGCTGATCGAAACATCTGGCGGTTTTGACTACACTGGAGCCGACTGCGTGTCATGGATGAAGAAGGCCGGTTTCAAAGAGGCGAGAGTAGAGCACTTGGTGGGTCCCGACTCCATGGTCATAGGGATCAAGTAGTGGATTCGTCACCATTTCTTGTTAGCCGCTAGCTGTTTCGCTATTTCGAACCAGAAGGATCCCCGACTACCTTGGGAACGAGGAGCCCTTGGGAAGCGATGCGAAACTTACAAATTAATCTTTTTAATCGCATCGAATATCAATCGCAACTAGATCCTATGCCATGCTCAAAAAAGCCTCGCTATATCTTCTGTCCCTAATGCTTTGCGCGTTTTCCAGTTTCGCCGGTGGCAAGCAAACATGGGCAAAGCCGGGGAAGCTCCTCCTGGAAGAGAACTTCGATTCATCTGAGCTCCCGGAATTGTTTACCGTAGGAGTGGGTGATTGGAGTATTGTGGATGGCGCCCTGCGTGGGCGTCAACTAGCGGCGGATAAGCACTCGGCATTTCGTAAAATCTATTTGGATCACAAGGACGTTATATACGAATACGACATGAAGCTGGTGGGGGACGGGTTTCATCAACTACTCATCAATTGGGGCCTCGCCCATATTGCCAAGTGCGTGGTACGCTATGACAGTGCGGCTGTTTTTAAGATTCGTGAGAAAGGAAAGCGTGAGCAAATGGCGAGGTTGAAGCATGACCAAGGTTTGGATCCATTGAAGGGCGAATGGGATGAAAAGACCTTTGCCATGAATGAAACTGAGATATCGATTGAAGAAGGCAAATGGCATCATGTGGTAATCGAATTGTTAGATAATACATTGAGCCTGACAGTGGATGGGAAGACAGTCCGAGGGCAACATGTGGGGTTGTCCGAAAAGAAGAACAATTTTGGCTTTCAGGCGGGAGGTTTTGAAAGTTATACCTACATTGATAATGTTCGCGTTTACGAAGCGGTACCAAAGACGCGCTAATGAGCAGAGATTGGGTTTGAATGCCAAATCAATGACAATGGCGGGGCAGCTTATCCTTGAGCAGCCACAATTCCATTCTTCTTTTTCGGCTACTTAAGGATAAGCAGCCCTACCTGAACAAACAAATAGAAAGAAAACACCAACATGCCTTTTCGATTTACTGGATTTACCGACGAAGCAGAACGCTCGCTCGACGGACAAATATCGACTCTTCGCGAAGTCGGATGGTCTGCCATCGAGCTGCGGCTGATTGACGGAAAAAATGTCTGTGATTTCACTGACGAAGAATGGAAACGAACCTGGGACCGCTTGCAAAAAGAGCAGATTCAGGTGGTCGGCTTTGGCGGGCAGATTGGGAATTGGGCGAGGCCTATTGATTCGGATTTCAGTCTAGACATTGATGAATTGAAACGCGTGGCCCCTCGTATGCGTCAAGCGGGAACGAAGTTTCTGCGGATTATGTCCTATCCCAATTCCGAATCCAATCCCTTGAACCGAAGCGAGTGGCGAATCGAAGCCGTTCGGCGTTTGAAGGAGCTGGCGAAGATTGCGGAAGGCGAAGGAATTATTCTGGGGCACGAGAACTGTAGTGGGTATGGGGAGACACCTGAAGGCTACCTGGAGCTGGTGGAAGCCGTGAATAGTCCCGCGCTCCAGCTGATTTTCGACACAGGAAACAATAGCTTGCACGATAATAACACGGAAGTGACCTGGGACTATTACCAGAAATGCCGTGAGCAGATTACCCATGTTCATATCAAGTGCGCCAAGCCGGGAGAGAACGGGGATGACTTTGTGACCTGTTATGTGGACGAGGATCCCGTGCAAGAGCGGATTTTAAAAGACCTCGAAGCGACCGGTTACGATGGCTGGCTCTCGATAGAGCCGCACATCAAAGCGGCCATACATGCGGGACAGGATGTGGATGATTCCGGAGAAGGCCGCAAAGTGTGGGTCGACTTCGCAAAGGAACTTGAAAGGCTTGTCTTAAATATAAGCTAAGGCCACTTTCGATATACTATGAATACGAATATTTTCGATACTAAGCAAGGAATGGGGAATGCTGCAGCGGCGGCTGGTATCGGACGATTGAAGGAGGCTCTGTCGCTCCGAGGAGAGGCGTCGCTAATCGTGGCCACAGGGGCTTCGCAGTTCGAGATGCTCGACTGCCTCCGCCAGTCGGACTTACCCTGGTCCAAACTCACAGGATTTCATTTGGACGAGTACATTGGTTTGCCTCTGACGCACGAAGCCTCGTTTAGAAAGTATCTCAAGGACCGTTTCGTTGATAAGCTTCCCACTCAGATGAAGGCGTTTCACTACATTAACGGTGAAGGTGACCCCTTAGGAGAATGTGAGCGGGTTGGGGCCCTCATTCGCCAGGTGCACATAGATGTCGCCTTTGTGGGGATTGGTGAAAACGGGCACTTGGCGTTTAACGATCCTCCGGCGGATTTCGAAACGGAGGATCCCTATTTAGTCGTCGATCTCGACGAGGATTGCCGCAAGCAGCAGTTAGGCGAGGGCTGGTTCCCAGATTTGGAGTCGGTACCACGCCAGGCCATTTCGATGTCGATTCAGCAGATCATGAAGAGCAGGTCGATCATATGTACAGTGCCGGACCGCCGCAAAGCTCAAGCCGTCAAAAATGCGTTGCAAGGGCCGGTAACTCCAGATGTGCCTGCGTCTATGTTGCAACGGCATCCAGATTGTCATTTCTTTCTGGATGCGGAAGCGGCATCACTTGCGTGACTATTGAAGATTAGAACAGGCATCCTGCCTGTTACGTAATCAGAAATAAGGGCTTTTCATTCGACTCCGGTCAGGATCGGTGGGAAACCTGTGCTACTTCTTGATGCACGTCCTAAGCCTCAATTCGCTCCGTACCTTCAAGAACACGATTTGTATCCACTATTCCGACGCCAGGTCCTTCCGGCACCGTTAGAGAACCGTTTTCAATGCGAAGCGGTGGATCGAACCAATCGGCATAGTCCTCGATGTTGCGTTTGTATTCCTGCCAACCTCCAATCTTCGGAGTTCGGGAAGCGAAATGTAGCATATAGATGAAGCCAAAACCACCGGAGATGTGTACGGTGGTCGGTATATTCAACAGTTCAGCCATCCGTGAAACGCGGATCGAGCGGATCAATCCGCCATAGTAGTGGAGATCTGGTTGCACGATGTCGACGGCCCGGTTTTCGATCGCCCACTGGAAGCGCCATTGACTGTATTCCTGCTCACCACCGGCCACTGGAATACTCAGCGTATCCGTGACCTTACGGGTGTCTTCCAAATGGTCGAAGGGACAAGGTTCCTCGAAATAAACCGCTCCAATGTCTTCCAGCATCCGTCCCACTTCTATGGCCTGAGGAGGATCGTAGGAGCTGTTTGAATCTGCATGGATCGCCATTGCGTCGCCGAGTTCCTTTCTCGACAGTTCAATCAATTTCGGGGTGCGCCCAGGAAGCGCGTCTTCGTTCCGGCTCATGCGGCCGCCGACCCGATACTTGATCGCTTTGGCACCCGTTTCGTCAATCAGACCTCTAAGGTAGTCGATCTCCTCCTCGGGAGTAGTGTCGCGGCGTCCGCTCGCTACGTAGAAGGGAACTCGCTTCCGAATCACACCCCCGAGCAGTTCGCCCATAGATTTATCCGCCACGCGACCGAGGAGATCCAAGATGGCAAATTCCACCCAGGCAACGGGACTCCAGAATGCCAGTCCCTGCAATTTGTAGTTGCTCCCCCATCGATAAAGCTCCCACAAGTGATCTTCGAGTAGTCGAGCGTCTTTTCCGATAAAGAACGGGGCGACGCGCTGTAGGAAGATCGGGGCAAGGTATTGGGCCCGATTGTTGTCTAGTGAGATGCCCTCGGCACCGTCCTTGGAGCGGACCCGGACGTAGTGCTGCTTCCCTTTTCGTAGGAGGTCGATCGATTCAATGATGACCGGTTCTTTAAACTGGGTCTGATCCAAAACGGGCTGCTGGGCCGCATCGATCAAGTGACTGGTGACGTCTCGTCGATCTTGGGCTGAAAGTGAAACAGGGCTGACCGCCGCAAGGGCTCCGAGCCCGGCGGTCTTGCCGATAAAGTTACGTCGGGAGATGGGCATAGGTCCACCGTAGGCAAATTTGGAGTTTAGGCAATGTCGAAACAGGACGTCCCTACTGGATCAATTACGGATTGATTCCTTGGTTCTTCTCCCGTTGACTAAGCGGACTTCATGCTACACGTTCTAAAATCGATTGGTCCCGCCATTATTGTAACCGCGGTTGTGCTGGGTCCGGGCTCAATTTTGACGAGCTCGAAAGTGGGAGCTTCGTTTGGGGTGAGTGCGCGTCCAGTGGTCGCGGGTTCCGCGATTCTTATGATCGCCATGGTCGCTCTCGCTGCGCGACTGGGGGTGGTTTATGAGAAAAGCCTTTGTACGGAATTGGCCGATCGATTGGGGCGTCCCGTATCCGTTCTAATTGGTGGGGTATTGTTTACCTTGGTCGCGTTGTTTCAGTCCTCGAACAATATCGCTTTGATCGGTGGAGTGGAACCCATGCTGGGCGAGGAGACTTTGGGCAGTGGAATACGGACCGCTATACTGATTGCCGTAAATGCGCTGGTTATCGCCTGTCTCTACTTGCTGAGAAATCTTTATAGC
>CALDFV010000242.1 GCA_937942145.1 uncultured Opitutaceae bacterium | reverse complement strand
AGGACCAGTGCAAGCGCTAGCCCTGCCGACTGGCTATCGCATCTTGGCGACATCGCTAGCCTGGATTTTCGAGCTGGCGTTGGCGAATTGGGCTCGAGCAAAATTTAGTGTCAGCGCGATTTCTTCGTCCGTTAGAAAAGAGAAACTGGCCATGAGGTTGCTATACTCCCTGTCCTGTATCCATTCGCTACCCTCGAGCATCAACTTAATCAGAAAGGCATCATCGGAACTGGAAAGCCTTTCCGAACCGATTAGCGAAGGCTGCATATTGGGCACTCCGCTTCCGTCTACCTGATGGCAAGCGAGGCAATACTGGTTGTAGAGCGCTTCACCCTTTGGATCAGCTATTCGAATGGGATTCCCTGTGCGGGTGACTTCTTGCGCGATCTGGTTTTTCTTGGGTGTATCTGCTTTTGAATAAACGCCTTTTCCTCCGGTGTACATGATTTTCCAAATACGGCCCACTTTGTCTTCAGATACGTAAAGGGATCCGTCGGGGCCTACCGTAAGGCCAGTAGGCCGGTACGTGGCTTGATTGGGAACATGCAGTACATCGGTACCTTTAAAGCCGTCCGCAAATATCTCGTAGCCTCCTGCGGGCAATTTTCCGTCGAAGGGGACGAAGGCGATATTGTAACCTTGTTGGGGAAGGGGAGCTCGATTCCAGGAACCGTGAAAGGCAACGAATGCGCCGCCTTGGTATTTCTCCGGAAACTGCGTCGCGTTGTAGAATTGAAGACCCACCGGCGCCCAGTGCCCTGGGAAAGAGAGGACAGGATCGTCGTAAAGACCTTCCTCGGGACGCTTTAGCTTATCGCCACCGTACTCGGGATTGATAATACGCGTATTCTGTTCGTCGTCGTAGTAGGTATAGGGCCAGCCGAAATTAGATCCTTGCTTGATGTGATGGAACTCTTCCGCGGGAAGCTCCGCGCTTTCACGCTCATTGTAGAGCTCGGGCCAGTTTTGCATTAAGTTGTCGCGACCGTTATTGACGCCGTAGAGCTCCTTTTTAACGGAATCCCATTGGAAGGCGACATTGTTGCGAATGCCCGTTGCGAATTTGAATCCGTCTTCAAGCTGCGTTTGACCAAGCGTTTCCGCATCGAACATCCATACTCCCGCGTATCGTTCGAGTTCGTCGCACGGAAATTTTCCGGGAGAGTGCAGGGTCCGGTCAACTTCTTGGCAGGAATTGCCGGGAGACCCGGCGGATACGTAGAGGTTGCCCGAGTCGTCGAACGTAATATTTTTACTGCGATGATTCTTTGGTGTCGGAAAACCGGATACGACGGTTTCATAAGGACCGGTTGGAAGGAGCTGCTTGGGGTCGAGCGGAAACCTAACAATTTGAGTGGTGGATCCAACATATAGGTAACCCTTATAGATTTCCAAGGACTTGCACTGGCTATCCAACTCCCCGAAGTACTTGACGACGTCCATGACCCCATCACCATTTGTGTCACGCATCGCGACGACATAGCCGAGGTCGATGGGATCCATAAGGGCGGCGTAGATGTCGCCGTTGTCCCGTACTGCCAGTCTTCGCGTTCGTCCCACATTGTCGGCCACGACAAGAGCTTGGAAGCCCTCGGGTAGTTGGAGTCCTCCATTGTCGGGTGAAACGAGGGGCTGGGAGAAGCCCGTGGAGGCGAAGAACCCAAATGCGAGTATCGATAGAATTGATGAAGAGGTGAAACGAGGAGACATGAGGAAAACGTAGTTTGCTTAACGGAAAGGGCAATTGAAAATCATAGGCAAAGGAAACATCCAGGTGGGGCAAGGAACTCCGGGCCTGCCGCGTTGGTTTTATCTACTTATGCGGCAGGCCCGGAGGTCCTTGCTCTACCTTTGCGTATTCCCGGATTGTCAAACGAACGAGGGATCAACAATGTCGAACGATGATCCCCTCGAAGAAAAACGTTAAGACCCTATTTGCAGTCTTTCTCGCTCCATTGCTGTTTCCTCTAATCAGCTTTGCCGACTTCCAAAATCCGCACCCGAATGTCGATTTTAAGGTCTTCCAGTTTCCGCGGGATGCGATGCCGCGAATCGATGGAGACACGAGCGATTGGGAAATCGTACCGGATGACTATACCTACGGTACCGATTTGCTCAACGACACGGAGGATGGGCATGGCATTGAGATCGATCGCGAGGACCTCGACGTCAAGGTGACGGTTGGGTGGGTCAAAGGACTGAATCGTCTCTACTTTTTATACGAAGCTCATGACGATTTTTGGGATTTCGAGAGGACCAATCCGAGAGGGTACCTGAATGACATCTTTGAAATCGCGGTCGACGGGGATCGTTCCGGAGGTCCCTTCATTCTCAATCCGAATATCCTGCCGCCGGACAACAAGGACCAGACGAGCCCGAAGTTCCTGGAGAATCATATACGCTTCGCGGGGGTGCACGCCCAGAACTATCATATTTATACCCCCCCGGTTAATAACGCCTGGGTCCTCGTTTGGGGCGCTCAACCGTGGATAGGCGAGTTCCCGTATTCGAATTATGCGTTTTCCCATAACCTCAAGCATGGAGAGAGCGGGAAGCTTATCCTAGAATGTTGGATCACACCTTACGACTACGCCCCCTTTGACCGACCTGAAGATGCAGTGGAAACCGAACTGGAAGAGGACATGGAAATTGGACTCTCCTGGTCGATTCTCGACTTCGACGGTGACAAGCGTGACGGGCACTATAATCTAGCCCACAACGTGCAAATGGTTAAGGATGCGACTTACCTAATCCCGTTTCGGCTCGCTCCCATTGAAGCGACTTTGCAGCCCGACTTGAAAGCGGAATGGACATTCAAGATTCTCGATGTTGATGCGGGAATGGTTTCGTTCCACGACGAATCGATCGGAAAGATCACCTCCTGGAAGTGGGACTTTGGTGATGGCACTACTTCATATGAACGAAACCCGATTCATGAGTTTGGACCTGGGGTGCGTAAAATGATCACGCTAAAAGTGACCGGTCCAAAGGGTAGCTCTAAGCGCACCCGATACTGGGATGTGATAACGCGGTAGGTTCATGCCTGAAATTTAACTCTACTTTGTTAAACGATAAAAGGGTA
>CALDFV010000241.1 GCA_937942145.1 uncultured Opitutaceae bacterium | reverse complement strand
TGATGGAGCGAATCGAGGATGCTCGCCGGGAGTTAGCGGAAGCGGGAAACCCTGGCGATGGAGAAGGTCAAAGTGATGAAGGCGCTGAAGGTGAAGGAGAGGCCCAGGGTGAAGGCAAGGGTCAGGGTGAAGGCGAAGGATTGGCCGAAGCGCAAGGAGAGGGTGAACGAGAAGGCCAAGGCGAAGGCAATGGAAGGGGGCCTTCGAATGCCGAGGGCTTAAGCGAGCAGCAGACCGAGTCGCAAGGAATTCTCGAAGGGATCGGCGGACGTCTTCAGCGAGCAGGGGAAGCGTTGAGGAATGAGACGCTCACTAAGCTTGGCCGCGAGATGCTGGCCCCTGAGGGTGGAGCAGAGGAGGCAGGAACGGGCGTTGGCAGCGCGGCAAAATATTTGGACGAAGCTGAGCGCGTATTGCAGGGATTGATCAATACAGATCGGGTCTCTCGGAAAACCCGAGTCGTCAAGCAGTCCTCCCAAGCCCCGGAAAAGTATAAAACCTTAGTCGAAGAATATTTCAAGGAGCTCGCGGAAGAGCAATAGGGATGGTATCCGAAACGCATATACCAGGGATCTGGATACTAGTTGCAGCGACGGTTGGGCTGATCGTCGTCTTATGGATTTCCTTGAAGACGCGAAAATTTATCTCCGAGCGAGATCGATATGTTTTGTTGGCCCTGCGTATTCTTGCGATCGTCTTGATCGGGTTGATCGCGTGGAATCCTTCCATTGAAGAGAACTACCCCGATCGAGACGCGTTTCAAGTGGCTCTCCTAGTTGACCTCTCGGCGAGTATGCATTTACCCGATACGAAAGACGATGTTTCGCGTCTCTCTACGGTAGAGCAAGTGCTGGCAGTCGATTCTGGTGAGTCGCTTGGCGATCGGCTCACGGATCTCTATGATCTTGTTCAGCGCGGGTATTCGGATAGTCTCATTCCTGGAAAGCTAAATACGTTTGAACTGAAACCCGGGGTAACGGCGATTGGTGATTCTCTGGACGAACTTTTACAGAATCACTCTGCGGGTGCGAATCGCCTTGGTGGAGTGGCTCTTTTTTCCGATGGGATATCGCTGGAAGGGCAGTCCGTTTTCGAGGTAGCAAAACGCTACCGCAGCGCTGGGGTACCTATTACGGTCGTGGGCGTCGGTGAGCCCTCAGCGGGGAAGGATCTGAAAATCGAATTTAGCCAGTCGCCTAAGGAGGCTGTGTTCGGCGAGCCCTTCGAGCTGCAAGTTTTAGTAAGCAACGAGTTCGACTTTGAGGTGGAGAATGAAATTGTGCTGCTAGATGGCGACGAGGTCTTAGATCAGAAACCCTTTAAAATCGACGGGGAGTCGGAGAAGGAGATTGGTTTTTCGGTCGTTCCAAGTCGCCAGGGACTGCATTTGCTGCGCGTGAAGTTTAACACACGGCAAGCGGGAGATCTGAACCCCAATACGGATGTAGATTATGCGGCGGTTACGGTAGCGGAGCCGGAAACTATGAAAGTGCTCTATCTCTCGGCTCGCATGTCACAGGAATACCGCTTCCTCAAGCGTGTTGTCGAGGACGATCCGGGGCTGTCCTTTCGCACGTTAATCAAACTGGGCCCGGGCAAGTTTTTTCAAGGGGGATTTGAAGCGGACGAGATTGATTCAGAGAAGCCTGAGTTTCCTCAAGAACTGGATACGCTCTTGCGGTATTCGGTCTTGCTGGTCGATGCCAGCGCGTTTGGCGAACTGAAGGAGTCGGTCAGTATGGGCCTAAAGGAATTTTTGATGCGACGAGGGGGTGGTTTGGTCGTAATTGGCAGCTTGGATAATGTTCCCGATCAACTGCGCTCTATCCTTCCTATCCGTGAAATGGATACCCTATACAGTAAGAGCCGACAGGGTTTGGAGGCGCAGCAAGAACCGGCGTTTCAGGGATTGGCGGGGGGAGTTCTCTTTAGCGCTCCTAGCCCCTTTTTGGAAGAGCAGATGCGAGTACCCTTCGCCACGAAGCTTTCGAAAGGAGCCCGACCTGTTTTGCAGGCGCGCGCTTCGGCCCTACCCATTGTTGCGGCCCAGGCTTATGGAGCGGGTCGAGTGGTGCATATGGGAAGCGATCAGTCTTGGCGGTGGAAGATGGATAGTGACCGAGGAGGGGAGCAGTATCGGCTTTATTGGCGGCATCTCCTCGCTTGGCTCGGCACGGGAGGCAAACCGCGTTTGGAAGTGCCGTTGGAAGGAACCCTCCAGGATTTAAGCGAACCGCTGAATTTGAATATCATGGCGCGGAACAACGAATATCAATTGTCGGATTCCGCCGTGGTGCGGGCGGTATTGACGGGGCCAGACGGAACATCCACGCCGGAGCAATTGCTGATGCCAGATAGTAGAGAACCCGGACAATACAGCGGATCTGTCGGGCTTTCGCTACCGGGTGAATATCGAGTGAACTACTCCGTTGAATACGAGGGGGGCGAACAGATCGACCGTTCCGCTTTCTTTGCGGGGGCGTATATCGGGGAGGAAAACTCGGATTTGCGTTTTCGGGAAAGCGAATTGAAGGACCTGGCTCGTATAACGGGTGGCGTGTATTACCACTACACTGAGGTAGACGCCATCGAGGAACTATCGTTGTCTAGTAGTGTACCGATGTTGCAACGCTACCATTATTGGACGCGACATTTTCTATTTATTCTCTTGTTCTTAGGGATATTGGGATACGAGTGGTTTTATCGGAGGCGAATTGGTTTGAAATGAGATTTTCGATTCTAGTAGGGATTCTGTTTTGTTTGGGAGGAGAGCTTCTCCTCCCCCTCATAGGACAAACCGTATCCAGCCAACCCATAACGACGGACCAGATCCAACAGCGGGCTACTATCGATCGCGCGCTAGTCGATCTGCAGTCGGGAAATTCTGAGATACGAAAAGGGGCAGTCATGTTGCTGGGGAAGTATGAGGCCACCGAAGCTAAGAATGCGGTTTTGGGAGCTTTGAGCGATGTGGATGGTGCGGTGCGTTTTGCAGCGGTAGTGTCTGTCCTAGAGCGGAGGTCCTACGATTCGGTGACTGCGGTTGAAACAGTGATGCATGCCCTGGACGATTCGGAGGTGGATATTCGGCGATCGGTGAGCACTTCGATTGGTAGGCTGGCAGGCACCCGGTCGCAGATATTGAATCGGCAATCAATATTGGTCAACCGAGGGTTAGTGGGGCAATCGCTAATGCTGCCCCTCCCTATTCAGTTGAAGATAGTAAATGCTTTCTTGGATACGGATGTGGTCGTGCGTCGAAACATGATCAGCAGATACAATTATTTGGGGATCAATTTGCCGGAGGAGATTTTCGTGCGTCTGCTTCAGGATGAGGATTTAGAGGTGCGTTCATTGGTTTTGCCATTGGCGGCCCGCCATCTTGATTTTCCATTGTTTGTGGATAAGGCGGCAGTGGTTGCGGACGATGAAAGCCCGATTCTCCGCTTAAGCCTGATTCGGGAACTGTATCCGCGAAGCGCGTTGAAACCGATCCCGTTGTTGGAAAAGCTGACCCAGGATTCAGATCCTGAAGTAGCGACTGCCGCGGAGCTGCAGCTCTTCAACAACGCGCCGCATTTGCAGTTATATAAGGCGCTCGTGGAACGATTTGATAGGGGCGACTTGAATGCGAACCAAAGCGAGCGATTGGTTCAGCTAGTCGAGCGGTTGACAGAAACGGAAGAGCGGGATCGTTTCTTACTGCAGTTCCTCGAAAGTTCGGATGAGGCGGTGCGGGTAGCGGCCGCGCGTCACTTCTTTCAACTCGGAATAGTCGAGTTCCATCCCGACAAATCCGTCGCTGTATTGAAGGATCCCTCCTTGAATGTCCGTTCCCAGGCGGTCTCGTATTATCGACGCTATCGGGATAAGGTGCCGTCTCCCGATTGGGGAGTTTGGTTGGAGAGCGAATTCAAGGATGTGCGTCTGGCTCTGGTTCGTTTAGCGACCGGGTTGCCCCGCGAAGAAGCCGGTGAGTTGTTGTTCGACTTGCTTTTGGATGACGAGATCGACGTGCGGGCTGAGGCGCTGACGATGTACTCCCGGTTGCGGCTGGACGGCTTCGAGAAGATGCTGGAGATGACCTTGGGAGATGAGAGCGTGGTCATTCAAAAACGGGCCGTTCAAAATATCCTGCAACTGATGGGAGAAACGGGCCGGACGTTGCTAGAGAATTACGTGAAAGATGCGGGCGCTGCGACTCCCTTGTCCGTATTCATAAACAGTCAATTAAAGGCGCCAAAATGAGTCCTAGGATTTGGCTACTACATTTATCGATTTACTGCCTTTCAATTTTCGAGTTTCGCGGAATTGCGGTGGCGGAAACTTCTTCTGGGCAAGAGTCGATTCGCATTGTGCAATTGATTCAGGGAAACCAGTTGAGAAGAATGTATCCAGAAGCTCTGACGGGATTGATTGAGAGTGTTTCCACCCAAACGACCTTAAACGTGGATCCCGATCCCTTAGTGATCGAGTCTTTCGATGATCCAGCGATCTTTAAGCATCCATTCATCTATGTTAATTATGGAGATCGACAAGACTGGCAACTGGCCGAAAGCGAAAAGCAAGCGTTGAAGCGCTATATCGAGCGAGGTGGATTCATTTTTATCGATGCAGGAATTAGCGCGTCGTTTTTGGGGAACCAAACCTCTCGGGCTCAAGGGCAGAGCTTTGCGGAGTGGCGTGTGCGGCCCAACCTGGCGGAGCTCTTCAAGGAGATCGTTCCAGAAACGGGTTTTCGGCCTTTGCCTCGATCGCATGGCCTGTTTCGTTCTTTCCATGTTGGCTTGCCCGATAGCAGCGTCCTGCCGGATACCGTGAGGGAGTTCGTGGTCAACGAAAAATGGCCTCAGGGAAGCTACTCGGCGATGGGTTTGGAGGTAGAAGGCCGTCTGGCGGTCTTGGCCATGCCAATTATCGCGATGGGTTGGGGCCGAAACGAAGTAGGAAGATGGACTCGAAGCATAGGATTTCGAATACGTGAAAGCGCGGAAGGCTTATCGGATCGCTTGTCTGAAGCCTACGCTTCCGGAGAACCCTTTGAGGTGACCCGCGAGGATGGGCGCACGGACATCATCTACACGCAAAATGAAGGAATGGCCAGTTGGGTGCAGGAAGCAGGGGGGGATTGGCGTGTGTTTCAATATCACTATAGTCAGGAGATCAGCGACTACGCCCACGTTTTCTATACCCAGTTAGGGGTGAATATGTTTGTCTATGTTTTTACGCAGTAGATGGTTGTGAATTGCAGTACGGATTCGTTGAAAATTACGCTCAGTTTGACCTCTTCTACCCAAGGAAATTTTACTGTTCCTCCGATGGACGAAAAAGGCGGGAACCTTGCGAGTCCTGACCTGGAGGGCGCGGTTCGTTCGGTTGGCTAAGCATGCGTTCCGGAATGCTTACCTTGCTGTTGGAACTTCTTCCGACGGCTTCAACAATTTCGATCCGGGTCCGCGGTCCCAGATTAATTTTGGGGCGCGTCTACGGCGGAAGTCAGCCGTTCGTGGATGGTTGCTTGCGCTTCGCAGTCGGTGATCCAGTTCCCATCCAGCGATGTTGCGTCCCTCAACGACCGGAGTGATTCTTGCGTCTCTGTCCAATCCCCTTGATTCGAGGGGTATCTTAGCAGAACTTGTCTTATCCAATTCGTTTTACTCTAGGAAATACCGGTGATACCTCCTGATCTCATTTTCTACCGTCACCTGTTTCGATTGAGCGGATTGATTCTAATCTTGGCTGTATCGGTGAGCTCGCTTAGTGGCGAAGTCGATGAAGAGGAGGAGCGCAGCGACGCGATCGTGAGCGAAAAAGACGCGGTGGACCTAGTCGATGATTCCAGTGTTCGGGAGGCACTCAATCGACGTCCGGATTTGTCATTCGCGAACATAACGATCGACGGTGAAGACTCGCGTCGTTCGCTAGATAGCATATCGGCCGACTCGGTGACCTCGGTTGAGGTGATGAAGGCCGTGACGCCTGATCAGGATGCGGACTCGCGAGGCGGATCGATCAGTCTAAAAACGCGTCCAGCCTACAATCAAAAAGCGATTTCCACAAAGATTGGCGTGGAGGCCAAATACGGCTCGCTAGACGGGAATTGGGGCCGCGAAATGGAATTTTCGATTGGTGGGCCGATTAACAAGAACAGAACTTTTGGGGGGCGTTTGTCGTTTCGGATCGATAAGGATCGCGATGACGTCCAATACAGTCTCAAGGACTGGTTCCGGCGCAAAGTGGATGGCGAGTCGCGTATCGCTTTAAAGGAGATGCGGCTGTACGATCTCAACGAATCGACCGATGCGAAGGAGGCGAGCGCGGCGCTGGATTTCAAGGCGAGTGATTCGTTGCGATTCTTTTGGCGGGGAAGCTATCGGGATTTGGAAGATCGCGAAAACCGACCGCATTTTAAGTACCGGTTCAACAAAGGCGTTTATACAGCGATCGACAGCGAGGGGGGTAATGTCGAGGGCGCTGAGATCGAACGCGGGTATCATGCCTACGGTTCCGACATCGAATTGATCGAAAGCTCGCTTGGAGGAGAGTGGACGCAGGGCGACTGGGAAGCGGACTTCAAATACACTTACCAAGACGAAAGCCTGACTCCGTTTGGGCACTCGAATTTCGATTTTGTGATGTCGGATGTGGACCTTCGGTACGACTTGGAGGATTCCCGGTTTCCCCGGGTTGAGATTGAGAATGAACAGGCGTTTGAAGATCTGGAGCGATACGAGTTCGAAGACGTCT
>CALDFV010000240.1 GCA_937942145.1 uncultured Opitutaceae bacterium | reverse complement strand
GGGTTCGACGAAGCGACTGAAGGAGCGAAGATGGGATCACGCGAAGCGTTAGTCCGGAGGACTTGAACCGTTCCAGGTTCAATCCAATCCCTCCTCGCGCACCATTTTCTCACCCGCAGATTCCCCTTACTCAAGAAGGCTATTGGCCCGCAAGCGTAACGAAGGAGGGACGAGAACCCCCAAGGGGTTAGACGAAGCGACTCAAGGAGCAAAGATGGGATCACGCAAAGCGTTAGTCCGGAGGACTTGAACCGTTCCAGGTTCAATCCAATCCCTCCTCGCGCACCATTTTCTCGCCCGCAGATCCCCCTTACTCAAGAAGGCTATTTGCCCGCAAGCGTATCGAAGGAGGGACGAGCAACCCCCAAGGGGTTAGACGAAGCGACTCAAGGAGCGAAGATGGATTGACGCGAAGCGTTAGTCCAGAGGACTTGAACCATTCCAGGTTCAATCCAATCCCTCCTCTCGCACCACTTTCCGTCGGCCGATTTTCTTTTATAAGAAAGTTTCTTCCAGCCAATGACCCCACAGGAACCTCAATGGCTTTGGCGAATCCACCTAGGGAGCGATGACGGAATAACACGAAAGGTTTTCGCGAGAGACTCGCAATCGTCAGCTTCAATCCAACCCTTCCTTCCGCATCATCGCCATCTCCAAGGCATCAGCGAGATCGACGACTTGATTCTCTACAGCACCTAAAAACGCGACGCATCCGGGTCTACGGCCGGTTTGGTTGCTGGAACAATTTCCCTCGGTTGGTTTTTCGATTTAAGCGAGACGCCAAATTTGATCCTAGCGTCATCCATACTAAAAAAATAGTACCGCTTGCCAATCGCGCTGTAGAGCTCATTGAACTGCAGGTCCCCATCGTACAAGTAAAGGATCCCTTCGATACTCGCGAAACTGCTTTCTGAAGGAAATTTGTAGGACCGTTTATTGGGAGGATTCTCTAATAAATAGTAGACACGGCCACTGATCGCGATGGCAGGAGCATTGAAAGCGTCTCTATGATAGACCCCTTCCAGTCTAGCCTTCTGCCCAATGAGCTTCCCTAAATCCGCTTCGGACGCATAGGGAGCTATGTCTGTCTGGGCAATGAGGCTAGACAAACAAAGGGTTATCATTCCCCCCAAAAGGGCCAAGATTCGCAAACTCATGTGAACTGACTATTTAGAATTCCGTGACTTCGGCAACTCGATATTTCATCCTTGGCAGCGCAACCTGCTTATCCTTCGCAAAGGCACTCAGCGATCTGTATCGCATTCAGCGCCGCCCCTTTCCAGAGCTGATCCCCTACCACCCAGTAGGCCAGCCCATTTTCAAAGGCGAGGTCTTTGCGAAAACGACCCACTCCACAAGCCTCCTTTTCCGCGAAATCAAGCGGCATCGGATATCTGCCGTTTTCTGGGTCATCCACCAACTCAATACCCGGAGCTGATTCGATGGCTACTCTCGCCTCCTCGACAGAGACCTCTTTTTCAAATTCAGCATTCACCGAAACCGAATGCGAGCGCATCACCGGAACCCTAACACAAGTACAGGACGCAATCAGATCGGGCAAATCCATGATCTTCCGGCTTTCATTCAACATCTTCATCTCCTCCTTAGTATATCCAGAATCCAGGAACGAATCGACATGCGGCAACGCGTTTAGAGCGATCTGGTAAGGATAGGCCTCCACTGCAACCGCTTCCCCGCGGGAAATCTGGCCCATTTGGTTTTTTAGTTCCGCCATAGCCGCAACCCCGCTTCCACTGACCGCTTGGTAGGTTGAGGTAATCAAGCGCTTCAATCCAAAACGCTGATGCAGCGGAAACGTCGCCATTAAGGTGATAGCGGTTGTACAGTTAGGATTCGCGATAATTCCCTTATGCTCCCTTGCCGCTGCCGCATTGATTTCCGGTATGACAAGAGGGACACTCGGATCCATTCTAAAGGCCGAGCTATTATCGATCGCTACGACACCCGCTGCTGCCGCTGCGGGGCAAAGCGCCTTCGACAAAGTTCCACTCGCAGAAAATATCGCGAAGTCCAGTCCATCGAAACACGACTCGGTCGCCTCTTCAATGATGACAGACTCCCCCAATGCTGACATGCTCTTGCCCGCAGAGCGGCTCGACGCGAAGAGTTTCAACTCATCCAGCGGAAACTTTCTGCTCTCCAAGAGAGAAATCAGCTCCTGGCCGACCGCTCCGGTCGCGCCCACAATACCTACTTTGTAACCCATTGTTCTAAATTTGTCTAAAATTTCTATCCGATCCATCGTCTTCGATGGAAACGAATGGACCCGCTCGGATCATTCAATCAACTCTGGACGGTTGCCGATCGACCATACTCTCCAAATGATTCCCGAATTAAATCAGCCGTACACCGATAAGGTTGAAGCGCTAAATATCAAGCCCTCAGCGCGACGCTTGCTGGTATCAATCGAAAAGCAGGCTTTGTACCTCCTCGAAAACAACCAGACTCTCATCGAATACAAGGTATCTACCGGACTAAAACCGCCTTCCAATACTGACGGTTCCGGAGGGACGCCGCTGGGTCTGCATCGAATTCGCGATAAAATCGGAAACGGAGCCGTGCTGGGCGAAGTCTTCAAGGGACGGGTCAGCATCGGCAAACGCTATCAGGATCTCGATTCTGCTGACCAGAAACCCAACTTAATTACCACTCGGATTCTCTGGCTTGAGGGACTTGAGCCGGGGTTCAACAAAGGAGAGGACTGCGACTCCTACTCGAGATTCATCTACATTCACGGCACGAACCATGAAAACAAGATTGGTCGCCCTGCCAGTGGGGGCTGCATTCAACTATCGAACGTCGATATGCTGGCTCTGTACAATTCCGTGGAAGCCGGCGACCATGTTTTCATAGGCGAGTGAAGTAGCTGCTGGAAGGCATCAGAGTTATTTGTCTCGACGATCGCGTCTCTTGAACAGAGTAAATATCCTTATCTCAATATTCTATGATTTCGCCTAACGAAGGTGCAGAAAGCCGCTCGCCGACCCCTTACCTGACCGATACCGTTGCACGCGTTTTCAACGAAATGGGCTGGCTGCAGACCGCTCTCTCTCTCGAGCACCGCCCTGAACAAAGTTCTATGGCCAAAGCGGTCAGCTTATCCATGCAGGAAGACCAACCGCTTGTTTTTGAAGCAGGAACCGGTGTCGGGAAGAGCCTTGCTTATCTAGTTCCAGGAGTCATCCACTCTATCGATTCGAAAAGACCCTGTATCGTTTCATCCAATACGATTGCCCTACAGGAGCAGATCGAAAGAAACGACTTGCCGATTTGCCGCACTCTATTTCGCAAAGTTCCCGAACTGGAAAAATATGCTGAATTCCGGTCTGTCATTCTTGTAGGAAAAGGAAACTACCTCTGCCCCACCCGCCTGGCCAACGCGATCGCCAACAAGACGGAATTATTCCCAAACGATGAGATCGATGAGCTGAAACGAATCGCAGACTGGTCGCAAAATACTAAATCGGGCCTGCGCCAAGAGATGAATCCGATTCCCAACTACGATGTGTGGGAAATGGTCAATGCCGAAGGTTCAGCCTGTAATCGAAAGAACTGCAACCCAAACACCTGCTACTACCAAAAAGCTCGGGCTGAAATGCGCAAAGCCCAAGTGGTCATCGTAAACCACAGTCTCCTCTTCGCTCTCCTGAGCGCCGGAGGTCTGGCTCCCAACGCCAAGGGGATTCTCCTTCCTGAAGACTTTCTTATTATTGACGAGGCGCATACAACTGCCGAAGTCGCGACCGAACACTTCGGAGCTCGTATCAGTTCCTATGGTCTCGATCGTCAACTTAAGAGTCTGTTTAATCCGAAACGAAAGTCAGGTGTTGTCCGCAAGTGGGCTCACCCTAAACAGCTTCAAGCTATCGTAGACGCACAAGAAGCTTCGCAGGAATTTTTTGGATACATTGCGGCTACTCGACTGTCTCAACGCCCTATTGCCCGTATTTCAGAGCCTGACTGGTGCGAGCCCACCATTGTTTCTCCGCTTAAAGCAGTGGTCCAAGTTATGGATGGCATTCTTTCGAAGATCGAAGACGGGGCGATGCACGACGAGCTCAAGGACCAGAGAAACCGAGTGCACAGCTACTACGCAGGAATCCGACGTTTCATCGACCTAGCAGAAGAGGATCATGTCCACTGGATTGAACGAAGTGGCCGGAGAAACCAAATTGTCACATTGCGCACCGCGCCCATTGAGATCGCGCCCTACCTCCGTGAAGAATTGTTTGGCGAAGATCGCTCAGTGGTCCTTACCAGCGCTACGCTCTCGATCGCGCAAGACTTAGTCCCTTTTCAATTAAAAGTCGGTGCCGAAGGCAAAACCGCCCACCGAGTCGAATCGCCCTTCGACTACGAAGCCAATACCCGGATCTACGTTGCGAGCGATATTCCCGCTCCCACTCCCGAAGAAGCGAAACTGGCAATCGAGACACTGATCGACTACATTAAATTCTGCGTGGATCGTGTAGCGGGGGGTACGCTTGTCCTCTTCACTAACTACTCAGACCTTAGGAAAGCCGGTGATGCGCTTGAATCTCACTTTCTCGATTCCGGTCGCGCGTTCTTTGCCCAAGGACAAGGACTCAATCGATCCGAACTTTCCGCCGGTCTGCGAAACTCTGGCAATGGCGTTCTCTTTGGAACCGACAGCTTCTGGACCGGCGTAGACGTTCCTGGACCCGCTCTGTCACAAGTCATACTGACGCGGCTCCCATTCGATGTTCCCACCCACCCCATCGCTGAAGCGAAGTCCGAGCGGATCAAAGAACAAGGTGGAAATCCATTCGCAGAAATGACGTTGCCAGAGGCTCTAATTAAGTTCCGACAGGGCATCGGCAGACTGATACGAAAAAAAGACGACCAGGGAATCATCACGATTCTAGATTCCCGCGTACTGCAAAAATCTTATGGTCGCCAATTCTTGCAGAGTTTACCAAAGTCCAAGTTCATTCGCATGAACCAATCAGACCGCGAAGATCGTTTTCGCGACATTGATGAATCCATCTCTCCAACCCTTCGTAGAATCCCGCCCCGCCAATGAGTTCCCAGCCATTCAGCTGGAACAATCGTAGAATACAATGAAGTCCGAGAAATTCAAAGAGCTCCTCGCCGCAAATCCAGAGAACGAATTGTTCCGCTTTTCACTCGGCCAAGCGCTTATGGATGAGGGGAATCCTAGCAAGGCGATTCCTCTGTTCGAAAAGTGCCAGCAAAAGAAGCCGGATTGGATGATGGCTTCGATTCTCAAAGCTAAATGCCAAATAGCTCTAAAAAGAATGGAGGAGGCAAGGGTTGAACTAAATCGAGCCCTCAAACTCGCAATTGAGCAAGAGCATGAGGCACCGGAAGCCGAAATTAGAAAGCTCCTTGCCGCAGTATCCCCAAATTGACTCTTCCATTAGGGTTCCGGCCGGGGGGCAATCCATCGGAACATCTACACCAGATCTAAAGGAAACTTGACTTGACTTAGATTTGGAGCACTTTTTCCTCCCTTTCCAACGGTTGCCAGGGTAGCTCAGTGGTAGAGCAGGAGACTCATAAGCTCTTGGTCGGCAGTTCAAATCTGCCCCTTGGCACCACCGTTTCGCCCTCTGGGCCACGTGCGGATGTCGCCAAATTGGAAATCCCAAAAATCGATCATTACGAGATACGAAGATTTTCCCGCCTAGCTTGAAAAACGAAGTACGGTCAGACGCGCAATAGTCTACAGAGCCAACTCGCCCTGAGAATACCGCTTTTTTGCTTCTTTCAGATGCGTTTTCATCTCCATCTCTTCAAGGATTTTGAAAAGGCTTGTTGGGTCGACTACACCCGAGGGAATAAACTCCGGCCCGCAATCCGGATCAAAAGTAATAATCTTCCGGTTAATCGCCAGTTGTTCACTCATCGTCGGAACAATCTCCTGAAATCGAACTGGCTTTAGGCTACTTGAGTTACTGGAAACTCCTTCGATATCATTGTATTCATTCAACCACTTCACAGCGGTCTTCGGACCCACGCCAGGAATTCCGGGAATATTGTCCGACGTATCTCCGATGAGTGACAAATAGTCTGCTATTTGGGTGGTTTTTACTCCAAACTTAGTTTCCACACCTTCTGGATCAAGTACGCGCCAACCCAGTCTTGGATTCGCCGTGGGGGGCGGCAACAGCATGTGGATTCGATCTGTCACCGATTGGGCAAAATCCTTGTCGGCACTCACTATCATCACATGGGCATTCTCTTCCCTGGAACATAACCGATTCGCATAAGCAGCGAGGATGTCATCGGACTCGACTCCGTCTTCTTCGTATATCCCATACCCCATCGCTTGCGTGAGAGCCTTGATAATCGGAACCTGCTTCTCAAAATCCTCGGGAGTTTCACCTCGATTCGCCTTGTATTCAGGCAATAATGCCAGCTTCGCCTGGGCTCCTCCAAGGTCGAAGAAGACGATCGTCTCATCTGGCTTCTGATCGTCCACGAGCTTCCACATCGAGCGAACCCAACCGTAGAGCGCATTCGTTGGAAATCCGTCGGAACGGGCTAATTCATGAACGGCATAATAGGCGCGAAACGCCATATTGAATCCGTCAACGAGCAAGTACTTTGGCATAATGCAATCCTCGCGCATCCACACGAGGAAGAGCAAATATCAAATGTGGAATAACTGAGAGGCCTATCAGTCGACGGGCTATTGACTCCGTGACTCGCTTCCGCCCGGAGTTACAATTGTCGGATTCTGGAAGAGTGCCCCTGGCTGTACCCCTCGAAGGGTTTGACGCTTGGGCGATCCACCAGGACTAACCAGATTTGCCGTAACGAATATCAGCAAATTCCGCTTGGAGGACGTCTCACCTTCAGAGCGGAAGAACCGCCCGAAAAATGGCATGTCTCCAAGAAAAGGAACTTTGTCGTTAACCGTGATCACGTCTTCACGCGTTAAACCACCCATTACCACGGTTGCCCCATCCCATATGGTAACTTTGGTTGAGATTTCCCTCACCGCGAAAATCGGTTGATAGAAACCCGAGGGAACTTTCACTGTGCGGTCCGCAGTCAATGCGACGCTCGGCCCGCCGTACTCGACGAATCCTTCAAATTCGGTCACGCTCGGGTTGAGCTCCAAAGTAATACTGTAATCATCCTCTTCAACGATTGGCGTTACCGAGAGTTCGACTCCGATATTTCTAGTTTCGAAATCTTCTGGCGTACCAGGTGTAATCGTTACTCCAGCAGCACCTCCACCGTTGATACTACCACTGGTATTACCAACATTACTCTCAGTATCCGTGTAGCGGGTCGGGTAACGAAACTCCTGGCTAACGTTTATTTCCGCCTGGTTTCCGGAAAGCACGGTTACTTTAGGAGCGCTTAACAGATCGGATCCGGAAGTCTGGGAAAGTGCGCGAACGGCAACGTCCACGCTCATCTTTCCGATGTCCCCAAAAATTCGTGTCAAAGGCTCACTGCCTACCCCAAGAGGCACGCCACCTGGAATATCCGGAGGTGTAATCCGCTCGACTTCCAGTCCGTCGATCAAAATAGCACTCGATACATTTGAGGGGGAACTTGTATCAGAGAGACTTCTCAGTGAACTCCGGTAGTCCTCACCCGTTCCATTTGGATTACTACTTGTTCTGCTATCGTCATGGGTCAGTATCCAATCAAATCCCAATTCTTCGATCGTCCCTTCTTGAACCTCGAGGAACTTAGCTTCAATTTCGACCTGCTTAACATCGGTATACCGATTCAGTATATTTCGGATACGCTCCAGGTTTCGCGTGGATTGGGTCACAATCATCGCCGATCCGTCGTAAGCCATTGTGCTACCTTCGGTGTTGCTGAAATCTACCCCCGCCTGCTGCAAGAAATTTTGAATGGTGAATGCATCGCTCGCCATTCCTCTTGCAGGTGATGATGTGCCACCACCAGAAGCGAATGGATCCGCATCAAACGCGCTTTCAGTCGAAGAACCCGACAATCCAGTCATCCGAATTACAGTGGACCGGGAAACGGGAAATACTTCTGTATTCAGATTTCGATTTTCACCTCCTGGTCGCAGAACTACCGCATCTTCCTGGATTTCGTACTGAAAGCCAACAGAGTCGACAATGAAATCCAATATTCGCCTCAGCGACAAATGGCGGAGCGTGATGTTCACGGTAGGATTGATCCGCTCTGGATCTAGGAGCACGAGATTTACACCGGGTGCTCCTATATCTGTGTTATCAAAATCCTCGGAAATCGCGCTTAGCGTATTCACTGCTTGGTTAAGAGGGACTTCAGTAAAATTGACATTGGCTATGACAATCCGGTCCAGCTTCTGCAGCAATGGAGCAGGGCCTAACACCGTTGGGTTCACATCTGGACGCTCTTCGTAAATACCCGGACGTTGCCAGGCGCTAGAGACTTCTTCCAGAAGCTGTTCCCTAGACTTCAGTTTATTTAGGTAAGCCAATGACTGTCTTTCTTGAGAGATCTTCACAAGGAAGCTTTTCGCCATCGCGCTATTGGGATCTAGCGCTTCGATTTGCTTGAAGGAAGACTCCGCTCCGTCGATATCGCCTGCGATGAACTGGCTCCGGCCGCGCAGTGACAATGCTTCAATCTCTTGCTGAAGATTGACGAAATCTGGACTGATCTGGTCGATAGGCAAAAGTCCATTTGAGGATTCGGCGGCGGACACACGCCGGGCATCGCTCGTCGATTGCTTTCTCAAGATCTCCCGCTGATCGCGCTTGAGCTCATCAATCAGCGTTTGCGTCAATGGATTCGGCTCCAGCATTCCAATCGCGCTATCAATGGTTTTGAGAGCGAGCGGAAAGTCACCGCGCTTACTTTGTCTTAAAGCGATTTCACGAATCTCTCGAGCGCTCACCATTGATTTTTCAATACGCTCTGCCTCTAGTCGCGCCAAATATTCCGCTTCGCTTTGCAGGGCTGCCCTTCGATCTGCGGCTGCCGACGCAGCGTTCGAGCCACCCGCACTGTTCTTGTCAGCGATCATGCTATCGACGCTTTTGAGAATGCTTTGGACTGAACGGTCAGCCGGTGTAATCTCCAACAGCTGATTCAATCGCTCTCGGGCTTTCTCCAAGTCTCCCGAGTCGCGTGCTTGCAGAGCCTCCGACATCAATCGGATCTTGGTATCGATCTCACTCTGTCCCAAGGAGGAACTTGTCGAGACGATCGAAATCATGGCAACTGCAGCGTATACAGCGAATTTCGAAAAATGTGATTTTAAGTTTTTCATAGGCTTGGGAGCTCTGATTGGGGAAATTAACTATTGGGTTTCGGAGAGACGATTTTTGGCCTAATCGCGAAAGGACTGTAAGTACCTTGATCTTGGTTACCTTGATTCAGCAAATCGTCAGTCGCAGACGGCTTGAGCAATTTGGAAAGGCGTTTTCCGCCATCGATAGAAATTTTCGTTACCATCGCTTCCGGAGGGCTGTCTGACAGAGCCCCGATCACATATGAACTATCTGCCAGCTCAACCTGGCTTCCTTCACGAACGACATAAACGTCTCCATTCTCAGTAGAACGAACTTTGGCCTCCAGATCAGAGAACATTTTCGTCTCCAAATTCGTGAGATAAACTTCTTCGTTAGTCTCATAGTCAAGCAATCGGGCAACACCCACCTTTTCAAAGACCGGCATGCTTCCCTCTTGCTCGACCTCCATCTGCTTCACTTCGAAAGAAAGGACTTTAACCCCTGCTTCCACAAGCATTTTGCCCGATTTAGCCAAGAGAAGTTCATTGGTATTCAGGAACTCGAAATAAGCCATGTAGTTACCCTCTTCTCCGGCATACCCAACCAATTGGAGCCGGTACGGGCGCTGCCTCACTTCAACAAGCTCTATCTCAAACGCCTTCCAAGGATCTTTGGATTTCGAGTTCGTTATTTCCGGAGAAGTTACCGTAAACTCTCGCGAGGCAGGGTTGTAGTAAAGCACCGGAGGCGTAAACACATCGAAAACCCAATCCTCTCCACGAGATTGAGGCTGAGGAGGGGCCCAGGAAATTGACTTAGGGATATGCCTATCTACAACGAACGGCTCCACGTCCACCTTATTCTCTGAAAGCATCGGCATGTCTTGACTAGATAGTGTATCTAAACTTTTCACACTCTTGATGCTCATAATCCCCATCAGAAGAAAAACGACCATCGCAACCAGTAGGATGAACTTATCCAAAAATTCTGATAGACTAAATCTAAACATTGCCACTTCCCTTTTCCACAAGCTCCACCTCAGTCAATTCCCCACTATCAATCAACTCAAGAAACTCCAAGGTCACACCGAAGTGAGACTCGTTTTCCGATATGATAGGCACCTGAACCGCCCTTGATTGCGCATTCGAGTTTTCTTCGCTCAAGAACGGATTGTCAATAATCGCACTGCGACCTTCATCAGACCCAGATTCACGTTCGAGCTTCACATCAACTTCATGCACTGAAAAGGGCAAAGACGAACCCGTGATTCGATTCAGGAATCCTCTCATAGCGAGGGACTGACCCTTGAATTCCAACCGGAAGGCCAGAGAATCGAATGAAGCCGTGCTGCGAACCAAGCCATCGCCTTCTAAACTGAATAATTCCCCGTTCGAAGTTGAATCACTTCTCCCTTTCACTTGCGGCTGAGCTTCTTCCGATCCTTCACGTTTGATGGATACGAACTCGCTGATGCCTGAGTCAAATAGGGCTTGAAGCAGGGCTTCCATAATCTTCGTCTGCCGATGGACCCGAGTAATATCCTCTTTCGATGGTCCCACGTTCTCGTACTGCTTAAACCCAAATCGGCTGCCCTCGACCGTTTTCACGCCACTGCTAATTGCCAGTCGCCGGGCATCCTCGACGTACTTGGCGATCATGAAGAAGGCATCGTTGCTGTTCGAAGGCGGTTTTCCAAAAAACAGATCCTTGTCGAATGTACTCAGATTAAGAGAAGCTTGGGATTTCTTAAACTCCTCCATCAATTGCTCATAATTTCGGTCCAAAACGGCAAGATTGGCTTTCGTGGGAGCGGGAGATCGACTCAAGAAAAGCTGTAATTGCTTGTCCTTGGACTCATACTGATCCTTGAGCTGATCGAGCCTATCCGCATCCTTCGAAGTGTAAAGCATCCCCCCAATCGCGACCACCAAAAGCAGCCCAAGAGTGAGATAGAAAAAAGGATTTCGCTTGAGCCAGAACATCGAATTACAATGGGCGGGCGGAATCGACCACCAAAGTGAAATTAAACTTCAGAATGCCAGGCACGTTATTGTCGAAACTCTCGTTTTCCAGACCTTCAACAAACTCGGACGCAGCAAAGCTGTCCAACAGAGCCGACACCCGGCGATTAGACTCCTGGCTCACTGTCGAAAGGGGATTGGACACATCGAGCAACCGCCCTTCCAGATGAAGGCGGACCTTGCTGGGTTCTGCAGCATTCGCGTTGTTTCGCTTAGAATTGAAACGGTTAGAAGTATTTGAGGCGAGAGTTACCGGACGGGCCACCTCTATTCGGTCTATCCATACGTCTTCCACGTCGTCGAGCCGCGAATGAATGTCATTCAGAAACTGTATCCAGTTTGAACGACTCTCCGCGATCATACTCGCCTCCCCAATCACGCTTCTCAATTTCTCAATATCGGCTATTCGATTATTGATGCGAGTATTGAGCTCCCGGAGAGGAATCACTTTCGAATCTAGATTACGGATCTCCTCTTCGTATCGTTGTGCCGCTATTTTTGTGTTAACAAGTGGCAATGCGATCGCCGCGCACGCCACGAGGCCCGCAAAAAGATAGTAAGGTTGCTGGCGTTTAAATTTCCGCTGCCATAGGATACTCCTCGGGAGCAGATTGATTTGCGTCGAGTCGGGCAAAAACCGCCCTATCGCGATTCCAATCGCCTCCGCGAGAAAAGCCTTATCCATTTCGAGCTTCTCGTCAGAACAACTTGTAGAAACTCGAACCTCTTTCAAGGGATCGAAGTGCCCCACAGGTATACCGAGACGGTCTCCCAAACCACCTTGGAGATTCGGCAGCAGAGACCCTCCCCCAGTAATGTAGCACCGAACGGGATCGTCATCGTATCCGTGATTCTTGTAAATGGCAAGGGTTCGACTGATTTCTACATTGAGCTTCTTGAGGAAGCTGTCTTGAGCCTCCCTAAAGGCGATTTGCTCCCCCGTTGGTAAAGGGTCACCCGCGCTCGCAGCTCGCTTGATGTTCTCAGCATCATCAAAGGGCAAATCTAAAGCGCCTCGAATTTCCTGGGTTACTGTGTTACCCCCTAGAGACACATTTCTTGAATAGAACTTGCTACCATCGAAAAAGACAATGTCGGTCGACTTTGCGCCGATCGACAAAAGAAGCGAACAACCGCTGGCTTCGGGCTCGTTGAACCTGAAGGCATTGATCAAACCCACAAAAGTCGGTTCAATCACATCTGGATCCATCTTGGATTGCTTTCCGTAAAGTGAGAGCGATTCCACAAGCTCAGATTTGGATGCGGCGATGACGGTTTCGAAGTCCAGATCATCTTCGTCGATCAGATAGTCATCCCAAGCCACATCCGCAATCGGGTACGGGATATTCTGCCTGGCCTCAAACGCGACCACCTTTTCCCGCTTCTTCACAGGAACTTGGGGGATCTTCAGATACTTCGTCAGTACCAGATTGCCAGGAAGCGCATACCCCACAGGCATGTCACCCTTGAAGCGAGAGCGGACATCGCCAAAAGACTGGGATGCCGCCTTGAGCCAGAGCAGGGGCTCGCTGAGCGACTGATCTAGTTCCTTCCTCCAGTAGTTGACCAACTCGCAGCGACCGCTTGTGTTCATCGACAGATGAACAGCAGCAATGTGGCTCGAGCCACAGCTTACAACTAGGTAGTGAGGAGGTCTCATTTGTAATTCTTTACTATTTTTTGAAATACATCAGATCGGTACAAGAAAAAACGGTCGACCAACAAGTGTTTACACCGATGCACTATTCCATGTAACCCTGAATTACTTCCCACCTGCTACGAATTGCTCCTCACATGACATAAAACAAAGAGCGATTCACTAACGACAATAAGCAATTTCACCCATTTCACAGCGGCGCAACATCCAAAAATCAACCGATTTCAGGCAGGCGAACTTTTTTGAGAGCTAAGGAACCAAGACTGGAGTGTCCAAGTCTCGGTAGCTGGGGGTTTCTCGAGAATAGGCGTCAGAGAAAGGCGTTTTAAACTGCGGCAGGAGAATGCCGTCATTTTGAGGGGATTCTTCCTCGATCCGTTTAAGGAAACTGTCTTTGACCTGCGGCCTTTCCAACTGTCGCGAAACTGTCTCGAAAACAGGGCCCCCGGACCGCGCTAACTGAACCAAAAAGGAATGAACTTCGTTCCGCACCCGGTCCCTTTCCACAATCTCAGGCGGCAGATAAAATCGTATGTAGTGACGCCCTTCCTTCAAGGAGACCAGGGCGGCTTCAGATCGGAAGAACTCGAAGGTTTTCCCCGACTCGCTTTCCACTTCCACGCCAAGCATCAGCTTTACCACCAAATCGTCCACATAACTCGGGTTCTTGCGGGTAGGGTCCTGCGAATCTCGCCTCACCTCGACTTCGATAGTGCACTCTAGCCAATCGCCTGATGAAGAATTCCCGTTGAGTCGGTCAAGTTCAATGTCACGGACTCCGACCGACCCCTCAACAAAAAAAGGCAAACAGAGGATCAGCAGAAAGCTGAATATACTGAATTGGCGAGACATTATCCTTGGTTAGCGAAAGAATTGATATCCCGCAAGACTTTGCACGTCTTTCCGCGTCTTTTTGATTCTCGCTTTCCGCTTGACCCTCCTATCTCTCTCCACTGCCTGAACTCCGCCAGATCCCATGAAATATAAGATAAGCGTCCTGATCTTCATCAGAAACATCAAAGGAGAGTTCCTGATGCTAAAAAGAAAGAAATCTCCGAATCAGGGTCTCTGGAGCCCTATTGGCGGAAAGCTTGAAATGGAGACGGGTGAATCCCCCCATCAATGCGCCGCTCGAGAGACGTTCGAGGAAATTGGGCTTAAAATTGACCCTTCCCAACTCCACCTCTTTTGCATGATCGCGGAGAAAGCTTACGAAGGGAGTAATCACTGGCTAATGTTCCTATTCGACAGCCAACTAGCGATTCACGAACTTCCTGAAGCCATAGACGAGGGAACGTTCTCATTCTTCTCGCGGGAACAAATCGACACCCTTCCGATACCTGAAACCGACCGTCAGGGACTTTGGGCGATCTACGACGATTACAAAGACAGTTTCGTGTCCGCTCGAGCCAATTGCGAGCCAGGGCAACCCCTGGAAATCGTCGTGGAACAAGTGATTGAAGGTTGGGAAGGCAAATCCTGACGCCCAAATACCTGCAAGAAACTCTAGGATCTGCGATATGCCCTTGATCATTGAAGAAAATTGCCATCATTCTTCCGGCTCAAATTAGAAAAAACTCAAATCGTGACCAAAACCACCGCACCAAAGAAATCTGCGCGACCCAAGCCGACAAAGGCAAATCTCGCCAAAGAAGCCAAAACTCCCGCCAACGCCAAACTGACGGCCGAAGAGCTGATTGGATTCTACCGGGAAATGGTCCGAATCAGAAGATTCGAGGAGAGGTCCCTTCGTGCCTACCAACAGGGGAAAATCGCAGGTTTCCTGCACCTCTACATTGGACAGGAGTCCATCGCTGTCGGTTGCGTCTCTTTAATGGAGGAAAATGATCACGTAATCACCGCGTATCGTGATCATGGACACGCTCTCGCAGTTGGGATGAGTATGGACGAATGCATGGCTGAGCTTTTTGGGAAGGCTACCGGGTGCTCCAAAGGAAAAGGTGGCTCGATGCACTACTTTGACCCCAGCAAAAACTATTGGGGCGGACATGGAATCGTTGCGGGACAAACACCGTTAGGAGCCGGTCTGGCATATGGCCTGAAATACCAGGAGAAAAAAGGTTGTGCCCTTTGCTTCCTTGGAGATGGAGCCGTAAACCAAGGGGCCTTCCACGAATCATTGAATATCGCTTCCCTATGGGACCTGCCCGTCGTCTACATCATCGAAAACAATGGCTACTCAATGGGGACTTCCCAGGAACGTTCCAGCGTGCATCCCGAAGCTGGCATTGCTGTAAGAGCGGATGGATACAATATGAACTGGGCCAAGATTAACGGAGAGTCCCTCTTCGATATTCGTGAAGGGGTTAAGAAAGCGATGGATCTAGCCCGAGATGAGTCCAAGCCATCCCTTCTGGAGATCCATACCTACCGATATCAGGGTCACTCCATCGCCGATGCGAACCACAAGAAATATCGTTCCAAGGAGGAAATCGACGACTACCGTAAAAACCATGACCCAATAATCCTTTACCGCGACTATCTGCTTGAATCAAAACTGTTGGACGACGATGGCATCAAAGAAATAGACCTCGCTGCGAAAGAGGAAGCAGAAAAGTCTGCCGCCTTCGCGGAGCAAAGCGAGTTTCCAATCGAAGAGGACATATTGAAAGACGTGTACTGGGAAGAGGACAATCCAGATCAAAAGCAGTCCGAGGGTCGAATTTTCTTCAACGATTAAATTCGTAACTTATTTTTAGATACGCAAAACCAATCAGGGAATTTTATCATGCCAGAAATCAGTTACCGTCAAGCGCTTAAAAACGCTATGATAGAAGAGCTCAATCGCGATGAAAACGTCGTAATTATCGGCGAAGAAGTTGCGGAATACAATGGAGCTTACAAAGTCACAGAGGGACTCCTGAAGCAATTCGGGCCCAAACGAATTGTCGATGCTCCGATCAGTGAAGCGGGTTTTATCGGAATGGGGATTGGCGCATCCATGCTCGGGATACGACCGGTTATGGAACTCATGTTCTGGAGCTTCGCCTACGTTGCCTGGGACCAGATCATTAACAATGCCGCCAGCGTCCGCTATATGTCTGGAGGAAAAATCAATGTGCCAATCGTTATTCGAGGACCCGCAAACGGCGGCACCGGTGTTGGAGCCACTCACTCTCACACTCCAGAAAACTTTATCGCCAACACTCCGGGTCTTAAAGTTGTCTGCCCGTCCAATCCTTACGATGCCAAAGGCTTGATGAAGTCCGCCATCCGTGACAACGACCCGGTTTATGTCATGGAGAGTACCATCATGTATAATGACGTGGGCGAAGTTCCGGACGAAGACTACACGGTCCCCCTCGGAAAGGCAAAGGTTACGCGGGAAGGCACCGACCTATCACTAATCGCGCACGGACCCTCCGTACTGGTTTGCCTGGAGGCAGCAGAAATATTGAAGACGGAGCATGATATTGATGCAGAAGTCGTGGACCTGCGATCAATCCGCCCCCTAGATGAGGAAACGATTGTCAATTCAGTCAAAAAGACGAGTCGCGCCGTGCTGGTAGAAGAGAACAAACCCTTCTGCGGTGTCGATGCCCAGATCGCTTACCTGATTCAGAACCAAGCCTTCGACTATCTCGACGCTCCCGTCCAGCGGATATCTGCGATCGACGCGCCGGCAATTTACAGTCCACCTCTGGAGAAAATCCAGCTTCCCAAAGCCAATGTGGTCGTAAAGAAAGTACTGGAGATCTGCTGACCCGATAAAATCACCACAAATAATTTCCGACAGAATATGGCCACTATAATCGACATGCCCAAACTTAGCGACACCATGACAGTGGGAACCGTCGCTAACTGGCTCAAGAATGAAGGCGACACCGTAGAGTCCGGCGACGTCATTGCCGAAATCGAAACCGACAAGGCAACCATGGAACTGGAAGCGTTTGACGAGGGTGTGCTCTTGAAGCAGATTGCCGCCGTCGGCGCCCAAGTGCCCGTTGGATCTCCCATCTGCGCCATCGGCGAAGAAGGAGAATCCATTGATATCCAGTCCACGCCGGCAACGGATACTCCCGCAAGCGCAGAGGCTAATGCAGAACCTGAGACCTCAAAAAATGCATCATCGGATTCAGGAACTTCAGAAGCAGAACCTGCTCCTACTCAAGAAAAAGAGGCTACCGGTCGAATCAAAGCATCCCCGCTAGCCAGGAAGATTGCGGAACAACAGGGCGTCGATCTTTCCAAATTGACCGGTTCTGGTCCCAACGGTCGAATTGTTAAGAAAGACGTGCTGGGAGCGGGTTCAGGATCTGTGGGCCAAGCCACTTCAACTGATGTCCCTGCTTCCACGTCGGGCGGGATAGCTGTAGCCGAGGACATTCCGGTTTCCCAAATGCGGGCAATCATCGCCCAACGGCTCCAAGAGAGCAAAACGACCGCTCCTCACTTCTATCTCGAATCAGAAATCGATGTCGGTGCACTGCTGGACTTGCGCAAACAACTCAATTCGGAGTTAGCCGCCCTTCCACCGGAGCCAGGAGGCGTCAAATTTAGTGTCAATGATTTCATATTGAAAGCAGCAACCGAAGCCTTACGCCGGGTTCCCGCAATGAACCGCTCTTGGGCAGGAAAGACCATCCGGCAACATAGTTCCGTCGACATTTCTTTTGGCGTGGCAATCGAAGACGGCCTTTTGACCCCAGTCATCAGAAATGCGGAGGCAAAGTCCCTGAAATCAATCTCAGCAGAAGCGAAAGAACTAATCACTAAGGCCAGATCGAAAAAACTTTCCCCCAACGAGATGTCCGGAAGCACTTTCACGGTAACCAATCTCGGTATGTTCGGCGTAACCGGATTTTACGGAATCATCAACACTCCAAACGCAGGAATTCTGTCAGTTGGCGCCACAATCGCCCGTCCAGTCGTCCGAGATAACGGAAGTATTGAGGCCGCGCAAATAATGAAAATCGGCCTGAGCTGCGATCATCGTGTTGTCGATGGGGCGACCGGAGCCCAATTCCTCCAGTCGCTCAAGACGATCCTCGAAAACCCAGCCTTCATTTTCATCTAGAGCAAATTCGGGCCAGGCCCGGTTCCACTATTCAAAAGCAACCGGTTTTCCGGCAAACCGGTCTACGACTTGCTTCACATCAGCTAGTCCGAACGGTTTCAAGAGAAAGTCACAGTTCTCCTTCTCCCCATCTGAGAACGGCAATGCCTGCTTGTCATCGTTTCCACTCGTCATTATAATCGGGATACGATCACCATCCTTTCGTATCCGTTCAAAAACTTTACTACCATCAACACGGGGCATATTCATATCGATAATTACGATTTCAATTTCCCCCTGATGCTTTTCGTAAAGCTCTATCCCTTCTACCCCATCATTGGCGAGTAGCGTAGTGAATCCATAGGAAGCCAAAATAGAGTCTAGGGCTTTGCGAAGCACCTCTTCGTCGTCTACGATCAAGGCGATTCCACCCGCAGCCAAATTCTTCTTGACGGATTTCCTTTGTATTTTGGATGGTTCTTCAAAACCGGCCTTTCCAGAATTCGTGGAAACATAATTCTCCTTATTGTCGTTCAGCCAGAACAACGAGCCCCCAATCACAACCGGCTCTGGATCCCCTAATGGAATTCGACCACCTCTCATTCCCACGCTCGCATAGAGGCCATCTCCACAACGTATTCTAAATCTCAATTCAAAATCATATATCGAATCACCGGCAATAACGCGAAATTCAGCTTTTACTCGATCTTTATCCTCTGGGTGAACCAATTCCTCGAAATCTGAAAATGTATCGCAAAATACAGACTGCTCGTAACCCAACGTCCTTCGTAGCGAGTCACTAAATTGCGCCTCTTGGCTCGCCAAATTCCATGACCAAAACCCTACTTCCCTCGTGGCTAGATCCAGCCTCCTCTGACTCGCCAGAAAAGCGTCCTCCGCTCTCTTCTGCTTAGATATGTCCCGCATCGAAATGAGACACGCCAATTCCGTGCCCCAATCCACAGATAAGGACCTCAGTTCCGCTCGCGGATAGCTAGAATTCTTGATGGAGATCTCCATCTCGACCTCCTCAACTTCAAGGAGATCGTACTCCAGTACATCCTCGAGGGCTTCACCCATATTTGCGCCAAACCAACGCTTAGCGGTTTCGTTCGAGTACAATAAAACCCCGTCTTCTCTGGAAACGACAAAGACCGCCTCATCAATCTTATCCAAGATCCCTCGATAATGGGAATTCTCATACCCTCCGACTTTTTCAGTCCGCTGAATCTGCAGTTCTCGAAGCATGCGACGGCGCTCGAGCGCATAGGAAATGGATTGAACAAGGCTATCCTCCCCGAGCTCTCCCCAAAAGAGGCAATCATCGGACAAGCTTCGAGCCGCATTTAATACCGAATCAGACTCTGCTCCTTCTACGAGAGCTATGACAGGAGTATCCGCTCTACCTAGGTTAAACGAGACAAGTGAATCCAATCCTTTGGCATCCACTAGCTCGAGGGAACTTAGCACGATGTCACATCGCTTTTCTACAAGCAGCTTGTTCGCCCGCACCAAGGAATTTGCAGTGCAACAACGAAACCGTTGATCGTTTGATCTCTCGAGAAGCGCGACGATCCGATTTGTCCTCGACGCATCCGATTCAACAATTAGCGCTTTGATCTCTATTCGACCCATTTCAAATTTACGGGATTCTCAGCATGGCTACCCTCCTGCTCAGTCCTTTGAGCTATAAAACGTTTTCCAATCTTACAACGGGTGCAAGTGCCGAAAACGACGATTTTGCTAATCTTCAGTGAATCGTTTCATCAGAGCCCTCAATCTCACTCCTTCCCTCCGGTCAAAAACTCACGCCCTGGATCTCGTAATCGTCTGAGGAAATCCGAGCGTATTGCATTCTCAATACAGAAAAGACCCCTAAGAGGAGCATCACCGCTCCGGCAATGCCCATTTCCTCAGCGTATCAAAAAGAAAAGGGTAACATTCCTGCAATCATTCTGGTTTTGAAAGTCCCGCCACCCTATTGATCCACTTCCACGTTCTTAAGCGGTACTTGCTCGGAATGAATGTCCACCTATCAGTATGCGGATGAACGGCTATTGGATGAGGGAAGCTCCCGAAGATCTCGTTTGTATTGATATTGCTGATCGTAAAATTGTCGGTGGTCGGCAAAACCGATTCAATAAACTCCTTCGTACCAGATGTGCCACCATTTTGGCTGACAAGGTAAGGCCGATCACCCACTCGCTTCAGGCGTTCAATCGCTCCCGCACGGTACTTTTCCATCGGCGTTCCCCATTCGGTATTTTTCCACTCTTTGATCCCATCAAAGTGGTCATGAGTAATAAAGGCCGACCATAATCGAGCAACCTCGACATCATAGAGACCAAGATAGTTCACCCCAATCGCCCCCCTGGAAAAACCGCACAAAAACACCGCTTCGGGATCCGCGTTGTACTCTCGAATAATCCGCGGCACATTGACCTTTGCGTACTCAACCGTTGCGCGCTCGTCGCCCCACCAAGTCACCTGATTGTCCTTATGATCCTGGCTTATGTAAGGCAATGAGACCCAAATAAACTTACCTCCTGACAGACCATAACCTAGCCCTGCATCTTCAACCTCGCCCGTCGATCCTGATTTAGGAAAGTAATTACCCGTGTATTCAAAAATTATGGGCAACTTTTCTCCCTTATATCTCCAGTTCCTTGGCAAATAGAGCGTATGGAAAACTTCGGTACCCAAGTACTCGGGAGCTATTAGATTAACCCGCTTACCCGCCGACGGCTCACCGTCACTTAACTGAGGGATTTGCAAGATCTCGTCGGCCTCAATATCCAAACGGACGCATTCGGCCGCAGCGAAAACGGAACCTCCCGCCACGGCGGCGGCAAACGAACGAACGAAAACAGCATATCGATTCACTTGGTTTAAAAAAGTAACTCAACCGACCCCTTTGCAACCGTTAACTGCCCATCAACTCAAAGGCAAAGAATCTCGGGCCCAATCCCGCGTGTCGGGCGAGCTGGGTTCAAAATCGGCTTACTACCCTGAGCTCGTCGATGGACCGAGCGCCTACATCTCTATCCGACTTGATAACAATAGCGATTTTCCCCAACTGCCAGATCAAGAAGGATGGCCCGAGAGTGCTGCTCCGAACGGTCGAGGGTGTACCTTACCTTCAGGATTTGCCCCGCCTCCACATCGAATGGCTTGAATGGGAAATGAATCTGACGCCAATGGGTCAGAGGGGAATCAGGCCCCGTATCGAGACGGACCGAGGGCGAAAGCTGCATAGAGAACCAGCCCACGAATCCATCCAGACGGGCTCCGCGTTCCATTTGAAACTCAAGCTCTCCGCGTTCCCATGGATCCTCGCTCGAGGCAGTTGCCAAATTCAAGGAAACCATCGGCTGCCCTTTTGCTAGCATTGACTCCGCCGGCACCCTGATTTGCAGCGACAGTTCCTGATTTTGCTCCAATTCCTCCAAAATCGAATAGTCGATTCCGTGAATCGGCTCCCGCCAAAATCCCGGCCCTTCCCGATTGTACAGATCGGGACAGCTCACTGGAGCCAAGAGCACATCCACCTCTGATGGAATCATAGTACCGCCGGGCTTCAAGTTTGCATCTCGGGCCACAATCAGATCATCCAGCATCGCTTCCGCAAAGGCAAGGAGACCAAGCCATTCGCTCACGATCACATCCGTGGTATTTCCTAAATCAAAATTGCTGGCATTGCATCGTACAATGTCCACCACGTCCGTCAGTCCATTTCGCTCGACCAGCGTCTTCGCAACTTCCGCGATATCCGAGTCATCTAACCCATAGACTTTCTTGGCTCCTGCCTTGGCAGCTAGTATCGCCAAAAGTCCCGTGCCTGTACCTACGTCGATAACCTCGTCCCCCTCCTGAACAACTTCCTTAATCGCTGCCGCAAACGAATCTGTTCGAGGCTTGTCCGAAACCATGTAACGCTGCAGCCCAAGGCCTCCGTAAGAGTGGAAATAGTGATCCATCCCATCCGCATAGATTCATATTCCTCTTAAGCAACTGAATTCGGTGACAATGCCCATTCATCGACTGAGAGTCGAAAAACAAAAATCCCATTCAAATAGGGTTTTCAGAGATTTTTGGATACATAATTCTAAATTCCAGCGAGCCACTTGAGATTCGACCAATCCCTATTAATCTGCTCAAGTTCACCTCAATCCCACAGCCCATCGTAATTAGCTCAAGACGTCAATTCATCCAGTCCGCCACTCTAGCAGGAGGCGCATCACTCGCTTTCCCCTTTATTTCCTGCAGTTCGAAGCGTGGAATCCATCCTCTAAGTGAGCGCTATGCCGCACTGGACACGGTACTCAAACAACCCGTGCTCAAACGCGAGCTGTTTCCAAGCCCAGTCATCATCTACTCGCTGGAGTTGCTGCGCGATCGTGACAACTGCATTTGCCGTGTCCGCTCCAAAGAGGGAGCCGAGGGCCTTTCTATTTAGCCCCCTTTCATCGCCAAGTCCGGCTGGCCGACCTTCGTTCACAACCTCCACCACCATTTCGCAGGCAAAGACGCCCGGGACTTAGATGAGCTCATCTACAACGCCCACGAAAACAACATCAAGCGGCAAGGCATTCCCCTATGCGTGTAAATCGCATCGATCGAGTTCGCCATTCTCGATATGCTTGAGAATATTGTCGGCAAACCTGCGGGCCAATTGATTGGGGACCTGGTCAATCCTGAGGTAGCTATCTATTTGGGGACCCGCTTAGGAGAGCTGAGAAAGAAAGAGCCCGAAGACATCGCTCGAACTGGTACGACAAGACTAAGAAGCGACAAAAGCTAAGGCCATCAAGATTCGAGCCGGTCGTGGCGACAATCTCGGTCGCAATAACGAGAACGCGCCCGGGCGGACCGAAAAACTGATACGCATGGCTCGGGAAATGTTCGGCGATGAAATCGTCTTAATGATCGACGGCAATGGGACCTACGACGTCAAGGAAGCCATTCGCATTGGCAAGATTCTCGAAGAGTACAACTACTACTTCTATGGGGAGCCTATTCCGTGGGATTGGTATGAGGAGCAGAAGCTGGTTGAGCTCGCTCTCGACATTCCCATGGCCGGTGGTGAAGAGGAATTTGGCATACATGCGTTCCGCTATCTGATCGGCAACGAAGTCTTTCAAATCGTGCAGCCCGACCTTTTCTATTATGCTGGTATGATTCGCGCTATGCAGGTTGCTCGTATGGCAGAAGTTGCCGGACTTCAAATCACTCCGCACATTTCGGATGGAGGTCTCGGATACGTTTACATGCTGCAAATGGTCTCCGTCTGCCCCGCCGCCGAATACCACGAGTTCAAAATGTTCCATACTTGCGACGCCAATGGAACCGTCGTTCCCGTGGAGAGTAATACGGAACCCTTTGAGAGCATCGACGGAACTATCAAAGTCCCCATGGGCCCTCGGCTCGGCGTGAAAATCGATCCCGAGTACATCAAGACTCACGACGGGGTATCATTATAGGTATTACCCAGGAATCTCATTACGATCTTGATAGAGACCTTTAGTCACAGCGAACGAGGAGAATTCCCATTCAATCTCGGCGGGCTCAACCGTTAATTCAAACGCTTGGCCAGATCTCGAATTGACTTTATTTTCACTCCCTCTTCATCGGCAATTGCAATCGCTCGGGCGAGACGGGCTGGAGCTGAGCGTCCTTTGCATTTGTGATGGGGATCCGCCCCCAATCCCTGTACCAGACCTTCTATGAGTAGTTCACGAGGTAAGGATTGGCCCGTCAGCGCTTCTTGCAAGTCAATGGCGTCATTCGCCAAATCCAATGCCAACTGCCTGCTCTCGCCCCAAAGCGTCGCCGTCGTGGCACCCTCATCCAGAGCGAGACCCGCGATGTTCGTCGTCAAAATGAACACATTTTTTTGCACAAGGTTGACAAGCATTTCTTCACGGCTTTCCAATACTGTACAAGGAATATCAATACCGACTAGCGATTCGGCGATCAAGTCAGCATGGGGTCCTAATATCGGTGTTGGCAGGAGCGGCTTGTAGTCCATGCTTTTTTTCTTTTCGAACCATACGGAAAGGACCGTGGGATTCTCAATCCCATGAACCTCCCAGTCTTGAGGCAGCAGCTCGTTCTGAATAAGAACCAATCGATCCCTCCATCCATCAGGAATCGTTTTCACTACAGACGAAAAGTCCTTCTCTCCCACTCCTAAGACTACCATTAGGGGGTCCGAGATCTCCTTGGCCTCAGCGATGATATCCATGTGTCGCGTTACTGGTACAACAGGATGCCCAACACGCAGGAATGCTCTGGCAAGTACGCCAGCGACTTCTCCGATTCCGATAATAACGACAGGCCTATTCATTCTTCATTAAAATCTACCACAAATTACAAGCGGGCCCATTTTCAAGGAGCTCCATTAAACGTACTGACTTTTTCCGAAAGCAAACCCATCTCTATTTGATAGCTAAGATTGTTCGCCTGGTTCACGTTTTCCGGGCCATCAACAAAATGGTCATACAGCTCTTTGGCGACGACTTCGTTGGTGCGCGTATCCGTCCATTCCACGTATCGGTAGCGGTCCGTCTTGATCGTGTAGCCCATGATGTTCGAACCTCTTGGATACTGGCTGCGGGCAAAACTGCGTACCGTATTCTTCGGATTCTCTAGAATGGGAAGTAAACTCGTCCCCTCTAAGTTTGTGGGAATGGGTAAGCCTGCGAGATCACAAAGCGTCGGATAAATATCGAGCAGCTCGACGAGCGATCCGGTTCGCTTTCCCTTCCGGTATCCCGGAGCGGAGATCATGAACGGTACCCGGCAATCCAGTTCAAAGTTGGTGTGCTTGTGCCACAGAGAGTGTTCCCCCAGTTTAAAGCCATGGTCGGACCAGAAAACGATGATCGTGTTGTCTCGCAACCTCAGCGCATCCAAATCTTCTAGCAAGTCACCAAGCAGACTATCTATATAGCTGACACAGGCGTAGTAGCCATGGCGAAGCTCTAAGGTCAACTCGTCCGGAATATCCCCTTTCCATGGCACACCTTGATAGGATCTCAGTTCGCCGTTCGTGTGAAGGGCGTAGGATGGAACATCTTTAGGGGGATAAGGATTGTCCGGTAGTTTCAGCTTATCTCGTTCATAAAGATTCCAGTACTTCTCCGGAGCATTGAACGGCAAATGCGGTTTCGAAAAGCCAACCGCTAAAAAGAAGGGATCCCTACCGCCCGCCAGTCGCTTGAGTCCCTCTCGCGCGTTCAGCATCATCGCTCCATCGCTATACTCTGAATACGTTCCTTTCGAACTCTCGATGACGGGTCCGTTTTTAGGTCCACCAAGACGTTCTCCCGCACCTTCCGCCGTTGCCAGTCGTTCACGATTGACGCGTCTTGCTTCTCGACTCTCCTCCAGCATGTACTGCTGCCCGTCTCCAAAACGGTGCGGAGGAACCGTCCATGATCCAGGATCCCCATGATGCCCATGCCCATTGTGGAAGATCTTACCAAAACTTTCCGCAACATAGCCATGTTGGCGAAAGTGCTGAGGAATGGTCACAACATCAGGAGCGGCCACGCGCAAGTCAGTGTACAGACTGGTCACGCCGACTGTATCAGGCAGCTTCCCAGTCATCAGACTCGCTCGAGAAGGATGGCAAACCGCTTGCTGACAATAAGCTCGGTCGAAAAGGATGCCCTCAGCTGCTAACCGGTCAAAGTTCGGAGTGATCACGTGCGTTTGACCGTAGCAATTCAGATCCGTACGCAGATCATCCGCTGCAATAAATAAAACGTTAGGTCTCTCCGCGAACAGGGAGAAAGACAAAATAAACAACCCTGTATAGAAGAATTGTATACGAGAGCATAACGAAGCCAATAGTTTCATAAAATTAATAGGAGCGTCGCCTGCGAAGACCACTGAGGGCAACCAAGATTTCTCAACCCAATTGTATTTGCTTCATTCTCTTTGTGGACTTTGTGGGTACCATTGATTGGTCCGCATTTCATTTTTCAGAATGTAGGAGCGACTTTATACTGTGATGGAAGAGGACAAATCGCGGCATAAAGCCGCTCCTACGAGTCTCGAATTTCACGCCAGCAACTCCCTTATCACTTTGGCGTCTTTCACGCCAGTGAGACGCTGATCCAAACCTTGAAAGGGTAAACTCAGCTTCTTGTGCTCGAAGCCGAGCAGGTGGAGTAGAGTCGCATGAAAGTCTTCCAGAGGGACAGGATCAACGGCGGGACTGTAGCCCACTTCGTCGGTCTCGCCATAGGACATGCCTGGTTTAACCCCTCCGCCCGCCATCCAAGCCGTGAATGCCCCCGGGTTGTGATCGCGCCCAACATATTTTCTTTCATTGGTTCCGCCTCGGTTTTCCCGCATGGGGGTTCGGCCGAATTCGCCGCTCCAGACGACTAGGGTGTCCTCGAGGAGGCCTCTTCGTTTGAGATCCGTGATCAGAGCGGCCATAGGCTTGTCGACCTCGCGGCACTTGTCTTGGAAGCCACCGTTTAACGCCTCGGAACTTGCTGCTCCATGTGAGTCCCATCCCCAGTCGAACAGCTGTACGTAGCGCACTCCGCGCTCAACCAATCGACGGGCCAATAGGCAGTTATTGGCGAAACTCTCCTTGTCTGGTTCTGTACCGTAGAGCTCATGAACATTATCCGGCTCTTTTTCGATATCCATAGCGTCGGGCACGGCCATTTGCATGCGAAACGCCATTTCGTATTGGGCGATCCGCGTTAGCGTTTCCGGATCGCCGAATTCGTCATGGGTCTGCTGGTTCAGATTTCGAATGGTATCCAAGGCCTGACGTCGCAAGTCTCTCGTCATCCCTTTGGGGTTGGATACATTGAGAACGGGATCTCCGTGGGAGCGGCATTGGACCCCTTGGTAAACCGAGGGAAGAAAGCCCGATCCCCAGAGGGCCTTGCCAACTCTAGGGATGCGGCCACCGGAAAGCAAAACGACAAATCCGGGGAGATCGGCATTTTCGGTACCCATTCCCCAAGTGGCCCAGGAACCTATGGACGGATAGCCGATTCGCGGCTGACCGGAGTGAACCATTAGCTGAGCGGGCCCGTGGTTAAATTGATCGGTTTGCAGGGTTTTGATGAAACTGACGTCGTCGACGACCTTCGAGAAATGGGGAAGCCGGTCAGATACCCAGGCTCCGGAAGCTCCATGCTGTTTGAACGGAAACTGGGGGCCCAGCATGTTGGGAGTGCCCTGTATGAAGGCGAAATTCTTGCCTTCGAGAAAGGATTGCGGGCAGGGCTGGCCATCCAGTCGCTTGAGATCCGGCTTGTAATCGAACAGCTCCAATTGGCTCGGAGCCCCGATCATGTGAAGATAGATTACCCGCTTGGCTTTACTGGGAAAATGGGTTGCCAGCTGTCCGAAGGGATTGGAGGAGCTTCGTCCCGACGACGAAACTGAGGCCCTGGAAGCGTTTTGACTGGCGAGAAACATGGCTCCGAGTCCGGTCGCGCAGCGCGTGATGAACTGTCGTCGGGTGTCCTGTTCGAGAGAACGTCGGCGAGATTCTTGGAGTAGCGATTCGAGATTCATCGATTAAGAAAGTTTTTGATACGAAATTCAATAAGTGAGGGATTCATCGAGATTTAGCAGCACCTGAGCAACGACCGTTGATGCCTTTTCTGGCGACTCTTGCAGCATTTCCTCATACAATCGGACGAGCTCTCGCAAAGAGGAGTCCGGTGGATTGCGACCCGTAACAAGTCTGTAGGCAAGTGAGAGGCACTCGCTGATGGGCCCGCTTGAGAAACCACCTTCCAGTTTTTCCCCGAGAGCTTCCGCACATTCAACGAAGGCGGTGTCATTTAGGGTTACAAGTGCTTGCAAAGGCGTATTGGAATTTAGACGACGAGGATTGCAGAATTCCCGGGACGGGGCGTCAAAGCTAGCGAAAGTCGGATAGGGGATACTGCGTTTTACGTAGGTGTAGATCGCTCTTCGGTACCGGTCACCATCGTCTCTTTCGGGAGTTTCCCATTTGTCTCGGCTGAGGAAAGGCTGCCAGATGCCCTCGGGAATTGGTGGATGCACGGGAGGGCCGCCAATTTCGGTAGAAAGCAGTCCGCTGACGGCCAGCGCGTTATCGCGAACCATTTCCGCGGTAAGTCGCAGTCGAGGCCCACGGGCTAGCAGTCGATTGTCTGGATCGCGCAGGTTGAGTTTGGGATTAATCGTAGAAGATTGCTGGAAGGCGTAGCTGAGAACGATCTCTCTCAAAATGGACTTCACGCTCCAGTTATAGTCCTCTTGAAAACGCCTAGCCAGATAGTCGATCAACTCTGGATGGGATGGCTTCTCCCCAGATGATCCAAAGTCTTCGAGCGTGTAGACAATGCCGGCTCCAAAAAGCTGTTCCCATAGTCGATTGACGAATACGCGGGCAGTTAGCGGATTGTTATCGGATACCCACCACCTGGCCATAGTGAGGCGATCGGGATCTGGCTCGGCGGGAGCGATTTTCAAGAGGGAGGCAGGAATGGCTGCGGTAACGGCCTCTCCTTTCTCCAACGCGTTGCCGCGCTCGAATATGCGAGTTGGCCTAGCGAGCTGTGGCGGACGGCGGTGCATTATCGGAACGGTGGTTCCCGGGATTTCAGAATAGCGCCTAGTTAATCGATCGATTTCCCGCATGAGGGCGTACGAATGCGCTCCCTCCGATACAAACTCCGTCCATCGATCATCCGAGGTAATATCTAATCGGCCGCGTTGAATGGCCATGGGATGACTTCCGTGCCCCGTCTTGTTACAATGGATACGAATTGAAAGGCGTTCCCCTACCTTTAGTTTAATTGGCGTTTCCGGGATGAGAGCAATATCACGGGCGTAGTGAACCCTTGAATCCGCTCCCCAGCCTCCCCCATTTGGAGGAATCGTTTCCATCGGTTCCGTGGGCATCCATGGTACGTCTGGAGCGGAAGCTTTGAAACATACAGGCATTCGATTGCCTGCTTCATCGACGATCTCCGCTTCGATTTTGTCTACGAGAAAACCCCATGGGGGATTGTCGACGGCGGTATCGGGATCGATGGGCAATACCGTGAGACGCAGAGCGGAAGTTGGCTGGTCTTCAACACTCGAGGCGGGGATGGTAATGATTGTGTGAGTTTTTATCTCAACTGTTCCCACAGTTTGGAATTCGGAGTAGCCGGCTGAGTCGTCGACTTGATACTGGGTGCTATTATTGGACGCGACTTCGAGGCCCTTTACGTGTTGCCAGTCGGCGCTTGCCTTTAACGTGTTTCCTTGTTCCCAGAACGTCTCTTTGAGCTCGAGGATGCGGCGTCTCAATTCCGTCGCTTCTTCATACTGATTTGGGTTCTCGGGTACTTTCAACAACGGCTCGTCTTTTTGTAGATCCGAATCCGCCGTGTTGTTGAAGAACGTCATAAACTGATAGTATTCTTCATGGCGGAAGGGATCGTAGGGGTGGTCGTGGCACTGAACGCAGTTGAAGGTCATCGAGCCCCAGGTTTGCCAGGTCGTGTTGATTCGATCGACCACCGCCTCGACCCGAAAAACTTCGTCATCGGTCCCTCCCTCGTCGTTGGTTTGAGTATTCCGCTGGCTAGCTGTGGCCACTAGATCGTCGAGGCTCGGATCGGGCAGTAGATCGCCCGCCAACTGTTTTATAGTGAATTCGTCGAAAGGGAGATCGTCGTTGAAGGCTTTGACGACCCAGTCGCGGTATGCCCAGATCGTCCTCTTTTGATCCTGTCCGAGACCACCCGAGTCGGCGTAGCGTACCAGGTCGAGCCACATGGACGCCCAGCGTTCTCCAAATGCTGGTTGGCTGAGCAGGTCATCTACCCTGTTTTCAACTGCTTGCTTCGGGTCGATGTCGTATGCCGATTCGAACGCGTCGAGTTCGCTGCTTGTGGGAGGCAGGCCCGTAAGCGCTAAGCTGAGCCGTCGGAGCAATCGGCCGGGAGATTCCGGTGGGCTTGGCTCGAGGCCTTCCGCCTCCAGCCTATGGAACAAGAAGCGATCAATGTTTCCATTGGCTTTTTCGTCCAATGAAGATTTCGGAATGCTTGGACGTTCGGCTGCCTGGAAGGCCCAGTGGGCGCTCCATTCGGCTCCTTCATTGATCCATTTCTTAAACAGAGCGATTTGATCTTCCGTGAGAGCATCATGTTCATCCGGTGGAGGCATTCGATCGTCTTCGTCGGAAGTGGTAATGCGGTAAATGAGCTCGGAATCGTCGGGTTTTCCGGGTTTGACGATGGGAACTCCGGAATCTCCGATGAAATTGATGACCCGGTCTTCATAGACGAAAGAAACATCTCCAGCGGCTTTTACGCCCCCATGGCACTCAACACAATTCGCATTTAGGATGGGTTGGATATCGCGGGCAAAATCAACCGACGCGTCGGCCGTCCCAGCGAGATGTAAAACTCCTAAAAGGGAAACGGGGCAAAGCGGTCGCAACATGGGTCTCATAAGCAAAGCGAAAACCCTGATTTAGAAAAGCTCTCAGGTCAAAGCGGAATAACGAACTACCAGGCTATTCCGTAGTCATCGCCAAAGTTGCTGGCGCCACCCCAGAAAGTGCCATGCTCCCGGTCGAAGTAGATCGCGGTGAGGGGACCGGAATTTTTGTCTTCAAACTTCAGCCAATAGCCCCGTCGCTCCAGGTCCTTTCGCACCCAAGACGGCACCTCCTCGACCAGAGTTAGCTTTCCCGGTTGCACATCATGTTCCCCAAAGGAACTTCGCATCTGAAAACTGGTCAGGTTGGCGGCCTCGCACGCCTCCTGTACCGTCATCCCGAATTCGACCATATTGAGAAAAAACTGCAGAATGTTTTGGTCCTGAGTATCCCCACCTTGAACACCACAGGCCAGAAAGGGTTTTCCATCCTTTAAAGCGATCGTCGGCGTCAGCGTTACCCTGGGACGCTTTCCCGGCTCAATCACATTGTAAGGATTCTCCGCTGGATCGAGCACGAAGCTTTGCATTCGCTGGTTCATGCCAATGCCGGTGCTCCCCGCCACCGGTACCGGCAACCAGCCTCCGCTTGGGGTGATGGATATGGCCCAGCCTTCCTTGTCCGCTGCTTGGATAGAAGTAGTGCCCAAGAGAAATTCCTTATCCAGTCTCTCCTGTTCAGCGAATTCCTCATATTTAGCCGACTTCAAATTAGACCAGTTTTTAAGAAGATCGGGAAAGGGGTTGTCTCCCTCCTGGAAGAGATAAGGATCTCCGGGACGGATGTCTGGGAGATTGAAAGTAGGATCAACGAGCCTCCATCGATCCGCCGCATACTCCTTGGAAAGCAGGCCTTGTATCGGAGTTTTGGGCTCAAAGTCAGGGTCGCCATAATAGAAATCCCTATCCGCAAATGCCAGATTCATCGCCTGGTAAAGCGTGTGGATGTATCGAGCGCTGTTGTACCCCATCGACTGAAGGTCGAGCGGTTCGAGCAAATTCAAAGTCTGCAGCAATGCCGGCCCTTGCGTCCAGCTAGTCAGCTTGTAAACCTCAATCCCTTTGTAGGTTGTTTGCACGGGTTCCTCAATCTTGACCGACCAATTCGCCAGATCCTCGACTTGGTGCAGCCCACCTACCTCTTGGGATCCTCGACAAAACGCTTCGGCAATGTCCCCTCGATAAAAGCGGTCGTACGCCGCCATAATCGCTGCCTTCCGGTCCTTACCCATTTCCAGCGCTGCTTGCTCCGCATCCACTAGTTTTTGCAGCGTATTCAAAAGGTCCGGCTGACGCCAGATTTCGCCGGCCCGAGGGGCCTCGCGAAACGCATCTTCATGAGGAAAAAACAACTTTTTTGAGTACGGCCATTGCTTGAGCTTCTCCTCGCTTCGCTCGATCTTTCGAACCGTTTCTTCCTCAATCGGATACCCTTCCGCCATCTGCATGGCGGGTTCCAATACCGCCTTCAAGGACAAGGTCCCAAATTCAGCCAGCATGACCATCAACGCGCCAGGGTTCCCCGGAGTTAAAGACGCCAATGGCCCCTCACCCGGCGGGTACTTCAGCGCCTTGCCTTCAAATTCCATCCCATCGAAGAACTCCGCAGTCGCTCCTGAAGGAGCCACACCCAGCCCATTTATTCCGACCACTTTACCCGTTCGCGGATCAAAAATCAGTGCCTGCGTCTCCCCTCCCCAAGCGACATCGTCATACATTGTGCATACCACTCCCAGCATCGCGCAAGCGGCATCAATCGCATTTCCCCCACGCTCAAACATCTTGGCCCCCGCCGTCGCCCCAAGCGGCTTGCCCGTGATCGCCACCCAATGGCGTCCGTGCAAGACGGGCTTGTCGGTAGCAGCCGAGTTTGCGGTTGAGGCTAACAATGTAACAAGGGCAATCAAGAGAGCACGCCATCTGGCCCGAAAGAAACAAAGGTAGCGGGCGATCTCCGAGCGCCC
>CALDFV010000239.1 GCA_937942145.1 uncultured Opitutaceae bacterium | reverse complement strand
AGGGATGGATTGCCTTCCAAGACCATGGCAAAGGCTGTACCGTGGCCTTCCGCAACATTAGAATAAAGGAAACGTCCAGCGACTAATACGTTGTCGCTGCTCCCAAATCGAATCCCTCATCCTTGAAAATGATCCGAATTTCCCTGCTGCTTCTTATGATTGTTTCCTCCTTCGCCGCCGACGGACCTTCTGTAGATGAAGAGTCTGTACCCAATATTCTATGGATAACCGCCGAAGACATGAGCCCGACATTGGGCTGTTATGGAGATGACTACGCGATTACCCCCAATATTGACCAGCTAGCGTCCGACGGTGTCCTCTACACCAATGCGTTCGCTACGGCTCCTGTTTGCTCCCCATCCCGTTCCTGTATAATCAATGGACTGCCCGCTACCTCTCAGGGTACGCAGCAAATGCGTTCTGCGTTTCCAATTCCTGGATACATGAAAGGATTCCCGAGTCTTCTTCGTGATGCGGGCCACTACACATCAAACAACGTTAAGACCGACTACAATAACGGTAATTGGGAAGCCATTGTTGAAGCTTCCTGGAACGAGAGCAGCGATCAGGCTCATTGGAGGAGTAGGGAAGAAGGCAAAGCATTCTTCTCCGTGTTTAACTTAATGACCTCCCATCAAAGCCGGACGATGGTTTGGCCCTATGAGCAATTTGTTTCGGAAATTCAGAACAAGCTTGAGGCGAGTGAAATTCACAGTCCGAAGACTGCGCCTGTTCCGCCATACTATCCAGACACTCCGGTTATTCGGAAAACGATTGCTCGGTTTTATGACTGTGTCACTGCCATGGACAAGGAGGTCGGCGCCATTCTTCAGCAACTGGAAGACGATGGACTGGCCGATAGCACGATCGTTTTCTTCTATTCCGATCACGGCTCTGGGATGCCCCGTCACAAACGGGCACTGCTGGATTCGGGTCTCAAGATTCCGCTTATCGTCCGCTTTCCGGAGAGGTATCAGCATCTATCTCCCTCGGAACCAGGTACTCGCACAGATCGACTGGTAAGCTTCGACGACTTTGGGCCCACTGTTCTCAGCCTCACCGGTAAGGCAATCCCTGAATACATGGAAGGAAAGCCATTCCTGGGAAGGGCCGACGATTCGCTCCGAGAATACACTTATGGTCATCGAGATCGTGTCGACGAAGTTCATGATCTCGCCCGATCGGTTCGGGACCAGCGTTTCCTCTACATCCGAAATTTCATGCCCCATCTCGGTTACAATCAGCCCACGGCTTGGCCGGATCTCGGGGAAATCCGTCACGAAATCTACGCCCATGCTAAAACCGAATTTATGACGGGCCCGCAACGGCATTTCGCGGGACCCACCCGTCCGTTAGAAGAGCTCTACGATTGTCAGGCCGATCCGCAAAACCTCAAGAATCTCGCCGGTTCGCCTGCCCACCAGGATAATCTTGAACGAATGCGCACGCAGCTTGATAAGCGCCTTCGTGATAGCCGCGACCTGGGCTTCATTCCGGAGGCTCTTGCCTGGGAGACCAGCAAGGGCTCGACTCCTTACGATCTTGCTCGGGCTTCCCAGAACGCCTATCAGCAGTCCCGCCTTATCAAGGCCGCATCACAAGTGGGGCAAGGTTCGGAAAATGAGTTTCTCGCTAACCTTGAGCATAGTGATCCCGGCGTCCGTTTTTGGGGAGCCGTTGGATTCAGCGCGGCCCAGTCGCTTTCCGACAAGGCGATCGATGCGCTAACGACGGCTCTAGAGGACGCAGTTCCGAATGTTCGCATCGAGTCTGCCAATGCGCTTGCGCGTCACGGACGTATTGAAAAATCTATTTCAGCCCTCGCTAGTGCTTTGGAAGAAGAGAATCTCGCAGCGGTTCAACACGCGGCCCGGGTAATTGAGCTTCTCGGCGAGAAGGCGATTGAGGCGCTACCTGCAGTTACCGCTTGCAATGCCCGCATGCTAACAATCCGTCCACCGGATACGTCACCCCTAGACCCGGATCCAGAATTGGACAAAGCCATGTTCGTCGGTTTCTCCACCCAGGCCTTCCTGAATCGGTTCGGCTCAAATTAGTCCGGTAAACATCGGATGGAGATGGCCAACGATCAATTGTACGGAACGAATTCTCGAGCGCTTTTCCAGTCCAATTAATGTTAGCCCAGAGGCATCGATTTGATAAGGGGAATGACCTTGTCGTTGGAACGTCTGTTCCCTCAGGCTCCTTGGGGTCATGATTCAAATTCAATAGCTAAAACTCGACTACCTTCAGTACTTTGCCGTCGACTGCACGGTACATTTCCTTGTGTTCCTGCCAATAGCCGCTGACCTGCAAGCGGACGGTAATGGGTCCTTCTTCAAGATTCATGAGGTACCAGCCGTGGTAGCCAGGAAAGGGAGTAGTGAACGATCCACTTTGCGTAGTGCCTTCACCCTTACTGTAGGCTTGTTCAAAACCTTCTGGATAGTTCGGCGCATCGGCACTGGATGGATGACCGTGAAATTCAAAGAAAACCCCATCGCCTTTGGCGTCCAGCACCTCCCAAGAGTAGAGTAGGGTGGTATCGGCTGGCATGATAAACTTGTGTTCGATTTCCCCGAAGTCCTCAATCTTTAGATCGATCGTTTCTGTAAGGAACGGTTTTTCCTCTAGATGAATGAGTCCTCGGATCGATTGTTCGATCTGCTCTGCGGTGGGGTCGTATTCCTCGATGTTGAATACCATGGTCTGACCGAAATCGCGGGCTGGGGCTGGGGCATTTTCAGACAAGGCGCTAATACTCGTAAGCCGCCCGAACCCGGTTGGGTCGATGCCGTACTCCGCTGGCAAGATAACGGCGATCAGCAAGACGGCGGCCCCAGCCGCAGCCACGCCAAGCTTTGTTGGAGTAGTCCATGATTTTTCTTCTTTCATAATACGACCTTAGTTTACGAAAAGACCCGTCATTTGCAGGCCAAAAAATACCAAACCGGCACCGAACAACGCTACGTTGGTATTGCGGGAAACGGTATCGAAGTCTTGGCGTTCCCGAAGCCAGGATAAACCGATGAATAGAATCACAAGCCCAATTACTTGGCCGATCTCGACTCCGATGTTAAAGTTGATCATATTGGCAATGAGTCCATCTCGAGATAGCGCCAGATCCTGCAATTTCGTTGAAAGGCCAAATCCATGGACCAGCCCAAATCCAAACACCGCAAGTTTTGGGTCGATAAATCGAATCGTTCCCAAATTTTCCAGAGCCTTGTAGCAGATGGAAAGTCCGATGATCGCATCGATGAAATAGGGACTGATATTAATGCCAGCCAACACTCCGAACAGCAGCGTGATAGAGTGGCCGAGCGCGAAAAGGCTCACAAACTTTACCACGTCGGTCAGCGCCCGTAAATAGAAGATGACCCCGGCTAGATAGAGAAGGTGGTCGTAACCGGTGACCATGTGCTTGGCACCCAAATAGAGGAAAGGGCCTGCATGCACACCTTCCGCCCGTGCTAGAAATCCTTGGTCTGAACTGGCTACCCCATGTGACCAACCTTCACTTGCAACGACTAACGCTACTGCTGACAATACTACCCAACGCCCATAGCGCAGCCAAACTGTTTGGCTACTCTTCGACATAGGGAATGATTCGCCCCAGTACTATGATGCTGGTCCAAAGCACTAACGATAGAGCCGCTATCAGGCGCCCGCCGGAAGATAGTTCTGTGTCTTTACTCCCACTCAGGACCTGTGATCTTACTCGCAACAAGTAATAGCCGACATTGAGGCCTGCGATCACGATCAGTACCATTTTGATGCGAAAGGCGATATTGGGCAAGTAACGGTCGGGATCCCCAACAATAAAAAAGATGCCGGTGACTGCGTTGATCGAGAAGCCAATGACAGCCAAGATCATGAACTTTTCAATCAAGACAAGGGGTACGGCACGCGCCACCCCCATCATCCGAAGGTCGGATACGATCAACGCTCCCAGAAGAAGGCACAGACCGAAAAAATGCGCGATCTCCAGCGTTGGCCATAGCCAGGCGGTTGACATGATGAAGTCATTGAGCGCGGTGCTATTTAGCCATTCTATAAGCGTATCCATTTGTCCGTTCCTATGAAAAATAGCCGATGAGACGGCCCGCGACGAGTGCCACGGCCCAAGCGAGTAGAGCGACTCCGGCAAATCCTTTGTGAGAAGCAGAGACCTCACCGGTTCCGCGTATGCAGATTTTCACCAGCCACCATGTAAGCGTCAAGCCCACGACGACTCCGATCAGTTTGATATGAAAAGCCGTATTGAAAAACAGCACAGATGCATTGCCCATAAACAAGGCGGCGCCGGATAATAAATTTACCACGAAGCCTACTAGAGCTATGGTCCAGAATGGAGCCAATGCGGTGACTGGAATAGCGTTACCAAAACCTAGTACGCGCATGGCGAGAATTAATGAAACTCCGACCAATACAGCCATGCCGACCGCATGCAGAGATAACACGATCGGGTAACCCCACTGGGAGCTCGAAACAAGCATCCCAAGCCAGGAATCTTCAATCCACCACAGTATTTCCATTCAAAATTGGTTTATGATTCAGTTATCGACGAACGTCTCGGTTATTGTGTCTCGTCCTTCAGCTCCTCGCATTCGTAAGGAATGAACTTGTCGGTTGTGTAAAGGGACGAATTCGAACCTGAGTAAGGCTCTGCCAAATAAACGGGATCAACTACCGTATATTCACGTTTCAACTCCATGCCATCCTCACTCATGTTGAATCGTTCTGTAATTACCATCTGGTTACCGTGCCGGACGCCGGCTCTGGACCCTCTAGGGGCTTGAAGAAAACCTGGCTTAAAGCCTTTTGTGTGGACGACCAAGGTGTCACCTTCCCATTTGCCAACGGAGTACCCGGCAACATTGGGTTCGATGTTTTCCGGGAAATCTCCAATTAAATGGATGGTGCGCACCAGATCCATAAACCCATAGGTGATAACAATGGTGGAACCCGTTTGCTCGATCTTGTTCATCATCTGATCAAAAGCGTAATCAAAGAGGATGTTGGTTGGCTCGCAATTGAATCGTGGATTGTCCTCTCCTGAATAGTTGCTGGCTTCGGCGCGCCCAATTTCTGTTGGAGCATACTGTGGTGGTCGCGGCCTACCACCTCCGTCCCCCGGCCTTCCTTGATTTCCCACGGGTGGAAGAATCTCTACTCGTTGTGGGGATCCGTCAATTGTGAGACCCAGGTCCGGTGGCGGGCCCTCAGACCTTGGTGTGGGATCTCGCGGTGGAGGGCCATCTCGCACTGGTTCTGACCAATTTCCAGCCAAATTTGGGGTTCCATCCTCACGTTTGAGTTCACGCTCTCCAAGGATGACATTTCCTGAATCGTCTAATGCCTGGTAGCGAGCGACTACCGTACCATCTTCAAAGGTAATGGTCTCGGTATAGACCGTTTTAGGATCGCGACGATCTGGTGATCCAAATATCTCGATTGTGCTGCCAATGGCAAACATGTCGACAGACCAGCCTTTGCGTTTGAGCAAGCTCCCCGAGCGCAATTCGCAACGCCATTGCTCTTCTTCGCCCTGGTCATTCTTGACCTTGAAATAGACATAAGCATGTGGGTTCACAAATCGAACACGATTCACGACACCCTTCACTCTCAGCACTTGTTCAAGGTCGAACTGTCCAGTAATACCGTGGTGCGCTGCGGCGTTAGAGGGTAGGAGGACAATGCTGATCAAAGATGCAAGCATGCCGATGATTAGATTTTTTTTATGGGTCATCGTCCTTCTTCCTGGTATATATTCTTAGAATTAAAAACCGCTTTGTGCAGCCTAAAGTTACAACGTAGCTGAATAGCGGATACGAATAGGAATCCCGCTTACTGCTGCCTATCGTCCTTCAACTCTTCGCATTCGTACGGAATAAAAGGGTCGGTCGTATACAATGACGAATTTCTGTGCGAATAGGGTTCAGCCAAATAGACAGGGTCTACCACGGTGTATTCACGGGTGAGTTCATTGCCGTGCTCACTCATAGTAAATCGCTCGGTGATCTCCATTTGGTCACCGTGTCGGACAGCTCCTCTAGCGCGTCCTCCAGGGGCCTGAAGAAATCCCGGCTTAAAGCCTTTTGTATGAACGACCAATGTATCGTCCTCCCATTTGCCGATAGAGTAGCCGGCTACGCTCGGTTCAATTTCATCTGGGAAGTCACCGACAAGGTGAATGACGCGAACCAGATCCATAAAGCCGTAAGAGATCACAATCGCTGATCCCGTTTGATCGATTTTGTTCAACATCTGATCAAAAGCGTAGTCAAAGATGATGTTGGTGGGTTCACAATTGAATCGAGGGTTTTGGTCTGCAGTAAAGTTCCCAGCTTCTTCACGCGCGATTTCGGTTAACACGTACTGTGGCGGTCGATTGCCACCCCCGGGTCGTCCTCCTCCCGGTCGTCCGCCCTCAGGCCGTCCGCCTCCGGGGCCACCGGCTCTCGCTTGGTTTCCAGTAGGGGGTGGAAAGTCTACTCTTTGGGGGGAGCCGTCGTTTGAGAGATTAACACCTTGGGGCGGAGCCGATCTCGGGCGTGGACCCTGAGGGGGAGGACTGTTTCTTACCGGTTCAGACCAGTTCCCTGCCAAATTCGGTGTGCCATCTTCACGTGTAAGCTCCCGCTCGCCCGCAATTGTATTTCCGGAATCGTCCAACGCATCATAGCGGGCGATTACCGTGCCGTCCTCAAATGTGATTGTCTCGGTATAGACTGTCTTGGGATCCCTTCGGTCCGGTGATCCAAATATCTTGATGGTTGAACCGATTTTGAACATGTCTTCGGTCCAGCCTTTGCGTTTGAGCAGGCTGCCGGAGCGCAATTCGCAGCGCCATTGTTCCTCATCCCCTTGCGCGTTGGTGACCTTGAAATAGACGTAGGCATGTGGGTTTACGAAGCGAACACGGTTCACGACTCCGGTCACCGTCAAAACCTGCTCCAGGTCAAATTGCCCGGTGACGCCGTGGTGTGCCATGGTGTTCGAGG
>CALDFV010000238.1 GCA_937942145.1 uncultured Opitutaceae bacterium | reverse complement strand
ATGAATCTGTGAGGATGATGCGGCAGGTATTGGCAAAAGTGGATATGTCGCAAACGGGTTGCTTTCTTGATCGCAGCGGAGCACTTATCCCCTGGAATATGGAAAAGGATTTGAACGTTTAGAGGACTTTGAAGGTAGCGGGCGATCTCTGAGCGCCCACATGATAAATCAAACAATGGGCGCTCGGAGATCGGCCGCTACCAAATTCACCACAGCAGCGGTCGACACGCAGGGGTCTACTAAAACATTATATGGCAGAGAAAATTAAAGTAGGTATCATTGGCCTTGGCCAAATGGGCTCCCCTGTGGCAGGTAGGTTGCTGTGCGAAGGAGTGCCCCTCGTCGCTTACGACATCAATCCCGAAGCCTTGCAACGGATCGTAGATAAAGGTGCGGTAGCAGCGAGTTCTCCTGCGGATGTAGCTAGACAGTGTAACATTCTCCTAACGGTCCTCCCGAACGGTCCTCATGTTTCGTCTGTGGCGGAGGGAGAGGAGGGGGTTTTGGCTTCGGGTAACCCGGATCTAATGTGGCTGGAAATGAGTACGATTGATCCAGAGGTTACCCGGAACGTATCAGCAAAATGTATCCAAAAGGATATACAGATAATTGATACGGCGATCGGAGGGCTTACGGTCGATGCGGAAGCAGGAAGGTTACTATTTATGGTAGGGGGATCGGATGAGGATTTTGAAAAGGCCAGCGAGTTTCTCGCTTATTTGGGTCGAAGCGTCCATTGTGGCGCAACTGGGGCAGGGGTTACGATGAAACTCATCAACAATCAGTTAGCGGGGGTAACTTTGGCAGCAACCATCGAGGCGCTCTTGATGGGACGCAAAGCAGGGCTTAGGTTTGCTGACATGAGAGAAGTCCTTTCAGGTACGGCCGCCAATAACGCTCATTTACATCGGGCGCTACCTGAGCGAATTATTAAACGCGATTTTGAAGATGGCTTTGGAATGAATCTCATGGTCAAAGATGCCGGACTAGCGTTGGACTTGGCTCAACGACTGGGCACGCCCCAGACGCTGGGGGCAATCGTTCAACAGTTGCGTCAGCGAGCGATCAATCAAGGTTGGGGTGACAAAGATACAACGATCATCGCCAAAGTTTTTGAAGAGCTTGCAAACACCGATTTAGCGTTTGAGGAATAGGGGCTTTGTAGTGATTGAGCGAAGGAGAGAAGGGAATATTGAGAGAGCAGGATGATTTTTGTCAGGTTGATGCGTTGCATCAAACAGGCTGTCTCCTTGCGTCGCCAATCAGGTTTTGAGTAAGCAGGATACGCTCTTTGCGTTCGGTTGCATGATCTCGCTCTCGCCTTCTTTATACCACTTACGAAAAGGAGTGAGCATAGGGTGCGAGTCCAGTTTCAAGCAGCGCAGCGCAAGGCGAGCAAGGCCTTACGACACAAGTTTCGGAAGACCTAGGCCAACGCCGCGAACTTGATGATCGGTTGCTACTCCGGAAAATGGTCCAAACGCACCAGTAACTAAATCTGTTGTCGCGTCAGCGACGCCTATGTCGCTGAAAGCCACCTTGACCAGGCGCTCAAGTTGCCCCTCCTACGCTATCAGTTCGGGTATAATCTGTCCCCCGAATTGGGACATTTGCTTGAAGCGGCCGGCGTGGAAGTAGGTGAGCTTGTTGTCGTCGAGCCCCAAAAGACTAAGCAAAGAGACGTGGACATCTCGAATATTGTGCACGACGTCCACGGCTTCCGCCCCTAATTCGTCAGTGGCTCCGACGGTATGGCCCGCGTTTACGCCTCCACCGGCAAACCACATGGTCATTGCGTTGGAATTGTGGTCGCGTCCGTAGGCGGCGCCTCCGTCGCGAATGCCATTATCTGGACTACGGCCGAACTCACCGCACCAGACGATCAATGTTTCGTCTAGCAATCCGCGCTGTTTGAGATCCTTGATCAAGCCCGCAATGGGCTTGTCGATATTCCGGATACGTTGTCCGTGAGCCCGCTCTAAAAAGTCGTGGGAATCCCAGCCTCCGGAATAGGCTTGAATAAAGCGGACGCCTTTTTCCACAAGCCGGCGGGCGAGGAGTAGCTTCCGGCCGAATACTTCCGTTTCATCGTTGCCAATCCCGTAGAGCTCTTTCGTTTTATCGTCTTCTTGGTCGATATCGAGAATGCCGGGCACCTGCATTTGCATGCGGAAGGCTAATTCGTAGTTTTCGATGCGCGCTTGTAGGTCATCTTGCCAGGGATGCTCTTTCAGGTGATCGTGATTGAATCGACTCAAGAGATTTAGATTTTCACGCTGATGCTCAGGAGAGATTCCAGCAGTTGGTTTTAAGTCGAGGATGGGGGATCCCTGGGGGCGTAAAGGGGTTCCCTGGTAGTGTGCCGGCAAATAGCCGTTACCCCAATTGGGTGATCCACCTTGTGGATACGATAATTCAGGAAGAACGATGAATCCCGGTAGATCCTGGTTTTCAGAACCGAGCCCATAAGTCACCCAAGATCCCATGGCGGGATCACCCCCAAAGCGATTTCCAGTATTTACCTGAAACATCGCAGTGGGATGGTTGACGGAGTCGACCTGGCAACCGCGGTAAAAACAGATGTCGTCTGCCACTCCAGCCAGATGCTGCCAGGGTTTGGTCATCCAGGCCCCGGATTGTCCAACTTGACGGGATGTCCAGGGGCTCTGCACGTAGTAGCGGGTTCCACTTTCCATGGCGGATTTGGCTTCTCCACTGCGAGTGAACTTTTGCAAATGGAGGTCCTTAAGGGCGGGCTTAGGGTCGAAGGTGTCGATATGGCTCGGCCCGCCTTCCATCATGAGGAAAATGCAGTTTTTGGCTTTGGGGGGAAGGTGCGGTTTTTTCAGCGCGAGTGGTCCTACTGGTGAGGAGGCAGCCTTGGCATTGAGTCCAGTGAGGGCGATACTTCCGAGGCTCGCTCCCATACTGTAGAGAAAGCTACGACGATTGAGGGAGCGGGCGGCAGCCTGATTGGCGGCGATCTGTTGGAGTAGGTTTTGGCTCATGACGAAACGGAAATTCTAATGTAGGTGCGGGTTTATCCCGCGATGATATAGTTGATGGATCGCGGCGTAAAGCCGCTCCTACTGATTCTAGTAAACATACAGAAATTCGTTACTGTTGAATACGACGAGGCAAAGGTCGGATAGGGCTCTCGTTTTGGCATCAACGTCAGCTAGCGAAGGGTCAGCGACGTAGGCCTCGAAGCCAAACAAGACTTCCTTGAAGCTAAAGGGCGCACCCGTCATTTCCTCAACCGCTGAACGCTCTACTTCTCTGGGGAGCTCTCTTGTAGGGAAGTCCAGGCTCTCGTGACGTTTCTCCATTTTTTTCCAGTGTTCGAGAGAAAGCGCAAGCTCCTCTTTGTCAGGTTTACGCCCATAGGCGCGGTGAAAGAGATTCTCGACTGCCTTTCTACGCGTTCTGTTATTTTCCAGTAGATCTATCGCAGTGGCGATGGAACGATTGAGGGAGTCTTCGCCATTAAAGAGGCTGAAAACCTGGGGTGTCACGGTGGAGGCATGGCGAAACTCGCAGGACTCGTCAGGACTGGGTTGATTGAAGACTTCCATGAATGGGTTGCGGAGTCCGCGGATCTTTTTGGCGTAGACAGAGCGGCGATTGCGCAGTTCAGGGGTTCGGGAAGGTTCGTAGGAAGCGGCGTAGGAGCCCATTACTTGGCGGGGTTGGAGGGCCACGTCCATATTGATTTCAGGACGAGCGGGAAGTCCGCCAATGGTCGGGCTTAACTCGCCTGAGACAAAAAGCATGGTGTCTCGCAGTTCTTCCGCACTCAGTCTTCGATGTCTGAATACAGCGTAAGATTCACCAAGCGGATCCTTTTCGATAACAAGTTCTCGGTTCTCGTGTTCTGTGGAACGCCGATAAGTCTCGGAAGACAGGATGAGTCGATGGAGATCCTTTATCGACCATCCGTTTTCCACAAATCTGGTAGCGAGAAAATCGAGCAACTCCGGATGCGTCGGCTTCCCTGCCATCGCTCCAAAATTGTTGGGATTCCCCGCGATTCCTCGAGAAAAGTGGTAGCTCCAGATCCGGTTAACAATAGAACGCGGGACGAGAACATTGTCTGAACTGGCCAGCCATTTGGCGAAGGCCAGACGACGACCCTCGGGTGACTTAGGAATCGTATTCCAAGGGTTGGCTTCAATGGTATCGTTCGATCCGGGTAAAGCGCTGAAAACGCCTGGGGTGACTTCTTCTCCGCGTCCGAAAGGGTCTCCTCCGATCAGGATATGTGAACTCTCGTAGGTTCCACTTTCGCTGGGGTTCTCTGGCATGGTCAGCATAGACCCTGAACTTTGGGGTTTCTCTGGCGAAGGCCCTGTGTAGACTGACATGGCGTAAGGCTCGAATTTCTTCATTTCGAACGTGGTTCGAGCGACGTTTTTCTGACCCACTTTAACGATGCCAATTTCCTCGTCGGTTAATCCGAGGTTGCGCGGTGGCAGTTTCTCTTCGGGAATCCCTTGTTTTACGAGCTCTCTACGCGTTCCTACAGGGACGCCATTGTCGATGCACCATTGCTCGCGAGCCGCCTTTTGCTTTGCGTTAATCGTATCCCGCATTTCAGCGAAATACTGTATTCGCTTCTCCATGACTTCGACTTCATCCGTATCAACGAGATGTTCGTATTCTTGGAAGGGGACTTCGCGATCCGCGAAATGAGTCGTGTTGAAAACCGCCTGGATGCGGTAGTAGTCTTTGGTGGGGATGGGATCAAATTTGTGGTCGTGGCAGCTGGCGCATTGAAGTGGATGGGAAAGGAAGGGCTGTCCCACAATGTCGGTCACATCGTCGAGAAACTGTTGCCGCGTGATCCGAGCCACGGACATGCCAGTGTGCTCCCAGGAACCCATACGTAGGAAACCGGTGGCGAGAATCATTTCCGGGTTTTCCGGATCCCATTCGTCGCCCGCGATTTGCTCGATGATGAACTGGTCGTAGGGCTTGTCTTGATTGAACGAGCGGATGACATAGTCGCGGTACCGCCAGGCGTTTGGACGTTCGTAGTCATTGGAAAACCCGGAAGAGTCCGCATAGCGGGCCACATCCAGCCAGTGACGGCCCCATTGCTCACCATATCTGGGATCGGCTAGCAATCGCTCGATCACATCCTTGAAAGCTTCCAGGTCCGGCCGCTTGTCCTTGATGAAGGCTTCAGTCTCCGCGGGAGCGGGCGGTAGGCCGATGAGGTCGAATGTAGCCCTGCGGATCAAGGTTCGCCGGTCTGCCGGCTGCGCTGCGGGGATGTCGTATTGCTCCAGTCGATAGTCAATGAAGGCGTCGATGGGGTTGGCGCTCTTGGCATGTGTGTCCGGAACGACGGGATTCTTAATCGGTTGATAGGCCCAAAGATCTTCTTCCTTATACCGACGATTGGCCCATTCATCTGAAAGCGCTCCGCTGGTTTGCACGATCACTCCCTCAGCGTATTGATCGCGAATAAGGGCTACTCGGTCCTCCTCTGGCCAAGGGGCGCCGGCGTCAATCCAATCGCGAATGGCCCAGGTCTGCTCTTCGGTGAGGCGATCGTTTTCCTTGGGAGGCATCTCATAGTCCGGATCCTCCCAGCGGATCGCTTCCATGATGAAGCTAAATTCGGAATCGCCTGGTATGACCACGTCATCGAATGACTCGCCTCCTTTGAGCAACCCTTCCAAATGCGTGAGGTCTAAGTCGCCTTCGATTTCCTCGGGGTCATCACCGTGACAAGAGAAGCACTTGTCGGCTAGGGTGGGCATCACCTTCAGAGCGAACAGTTTTTCCCCTTCGGTGAATTCTTTAGCTACTTCTGCTTGCAGTTTTCCGAGACCAATTCCCGTGAGCAGCGCCGCTGTCCAAGCCAGGCGATAAAATAAGGGCAGAGAATGAGTTAACTTATTGATTATAAAACGACTAACCATTTTTCGTCATATAGGTCTAAAATTAAAGCATAGCATAGATTCCCATTCGGAGCTATAAGGATTGATGCAATCACTTTAAGAATTTACGCACGGAGTGTTCTTTCTGGATAAGTTCTCTGATGGGAATCAATTATTCAAACCGAAACGCTGATTGCTACCTTGCGGTTGGATTCGTAAAGGGGTTTTGAAAGCCGTTTCGCTGGCCTAGATTGCGGAGGCGAAGCCCAACAGCCGATTGTACTGAGTTTATCCAATGTTACTAAGTTCTTATAATATTGTTTCTCTTTGGGACATCTTATCTCGGAAGAGGCATAGAAATACCCCCCCCCCTCTCGACGGATAACAATCAAGAGTTCAAATTACGTTAAGAAAAAATCAAAAAAAGATATTTGGCTCTCTGCCCGACGACGAGTCAGCGACCCATCCTACAGGGGAATTGCAATGTAGGTCGCCTCGTCAAAGTCCCCGACAAGTCGGTGGCTGAGGCGACAATCCAGTTTCGCTTGGCGGGTCTCTACAGCGTGTAAATGGGTTTTTAAAGAGCGATATTAATGCGATTTGAAAAACGAGAGTTGATGAATTTTGGCATTTAGATAAGTTATCAAATCGATGCGTATTCGTTCTCAAGGGTTATTCATTCCTCAAGTCATGAGATCATTTCCAAATTCTTTCCCAACCCTGCTGTATATTCTTTGTCTTCTCGGGTGCCATTCTCTCGGAGCCGACTTCAAAGCCTACCTCCCAAGCCGAATGAGCAACCAACTTTGGATTGTCCAAGCTACAGAAAAAGGCGACCAGCTCACCCTATCCGTCGACAAAAAGGTGGATCTTGGCTTCAGCGCTGTCACGATTGTCGCCCACCCGGAAAGATCGTTGCTCTACGTTTCTACCAA
>CALDFV010000237.1 GCA_937942145.1 uncultured Opitutaceae bacterium | reverse complement strand
AATACTCGTGGTCACCTCCCAAGATGAATCCTTATTCGCGGAACGATGCCTAAGAGCGGGCGCACAGGGATTTTCGATGAAGACTGCGCCCCTAGAGGAGCTTATTCAGGCTCTTGATGATGTTTCCAGGGGTCGACTCTATCTGAGCTCTAAAATGAGGGCCCTTATACTGAACCGGATGAGCGGACATGAAGCTGAGAGAAGCCGATCCCGGTTTGAACGCCTTTCCGACCGCGAACTGCTAATCGTTCAACATATCAGTCAATCGATGGACAATCGAGAAATTGCTAAGCAAATGAAGATCAGCATCAAAACGATCGAATCTCATCGCTCTCGCATCAAGTCAAAGCTTAAGCTATCTAGTCCATCCGAGCTGGTGAGATTCGCCATGCGTCTGCAAAACAAGGCTTTCTAGACGGTTTTGACCAAACACCCAGGATCTTTCCGAGGATAATCCACAGTCATTCGTCGATTGTGCCATTCAGATCGATTTTTGTATTGCGCTGCCCAAAAAATCGATTCTTGTGATCCCCTTTACGCTAGAGGACGGCGAGGCAATCGCCCTTCTCCGCGGAACATTCAGGACCTTCCTGAGTAGTAGCGGTTAGCCCAGCGACGAGCTTGGCTAGCGATTTCCCTATCGGGCAATCTCCGTTTCCGTGATCTCAAAAACTAATATGCCACACAGCAAAGCAATCGATAAAACTAAAATCATCGGCGACTATAAGACGCACGATACAGACACCGGCTCCTGCGATGTTCAAATCGCTCTTCTCAGTGCCCGGATTAATCATTTGACGGAGCATCTTCGCGCCAATCGCAAAGATTTCCACACCCGCCGCGGTCTGCTCGCCATGACTAGCCGCCGCCGCAAATTGCTCAACTACTTGAGAAAGAACGATCTTAGCAAGTATAACGAGCTACTGCAGCGCCTCAATCTACGAAAATAGTCGAAGCGGCCCTGAGCCGCTATACTAAGTTGCCAACCGATCGCGCCAACCAATCAGGTGAAACGCGACATACCCAGAATCCGGGCCTGCATCCTCATCCATAAAGACTAGAGGATCGGGCCCTTTTTCAAAGATAGAAGATAAAACAAAAATCGCCTCCGATAGAAAACTTGGCGAACAGGGACATTTCCGAATGACATCGCTACTGGTCTCATCCGGAAATCTCTCTAAAACGCCATGTTTTCGTCGTTCGCGATAATGTAAGAAATATAATGATACAAAAACATAGTGTAACGATAGATGCTCTAAACATGACCATCTCCACTGGAGACCTTGCGCAACTGGCAAGTGGATCCGTAACTGTAACCGTTGGCGAAACCTGTGTATTCGTTTCCGCCACGGCGGCGAGCACCGTCCGGGAAGGCCAAGACTGGTTTCCTCTTACCGTCGACTACCGCGAAAAGTACGCCGCTGCGGGACGCATCCCCGGTGGTTATTTCAAACGTGAAGCCCGGCCTACCGAAAAGGAAATTCTAACTTCGCGCCTTTGCGACCGCCCTTGCCGTCCGCTTTTTCCAAAAGGCTTTTTGAATGAAGTCCAAATCATTGGCTTCCTTCTCTCAACGGACAAGACAAACGAGCCTGACATTTCTATGCTCAACGGAGCATCGGCTGCTCTGGCCATTTCAGACATACCTTGGAATGGACCTATCGGAGCTGTGCGTGTTGGACGTATTGATGGCGAATTCGTCACAAATCCAACTTTGGAAGAGCAATATGCTTCAGAACTCGATCTAATCTATGTCGGAACTAAAACCGACATGCTGATGATCGAGGGGAGCGCTGCTCAACTTCCGGAAGATGATTTTATCGCCGCGCTTGAGTACGCTCACGAAGCGATTCAGCCAATTATCGCTGGCATTGACAAACTGGTTTCAATCGCAGGCAAAGAAAAGTCGGAATTCCCACTCGTAGTGCTGAATCCCGAAGTACGGGAATTCGTTGAAAGCCTGATTGGTGAAGACGTTAACGCCGCAGCTCGTCTTGGTGACAAGCAAGAACGCAACGCCAAAATGGACGCGCTTAAAGAGAAGGCTGGCGGTGCTCTCAAAGAAAAGCTGGGTGAAGAAAGCTACAATCCCGCTCAGCTTTCGATGGCAATGGAGGAAATGCAAGAAGCGGCCTACCGGGCCCCGATTCTCGAATCTCAGGTCCGCTCCGGCGGACGCGGTCCTAAAGAACTCCGCGAGTTGCACAGTGAAGTGGGTCTCTTCCCACGTGTACATGGTTCCGCCCTCTTCTCCCGCGGAGAAACGCAAGCGCTTGTATTTGCGACACTGGGCCCAACGAACGAAGCACAAAGGCTTGATGCGGTAACGGGAGGTCCAGAATCCAAGTCATTCATGCTGCACTACAACTTCCCTCCCTTTTCAGTAGGAGAAGCAGGTCGCTTTGGTTTTACGGGTCGACGCGAAATTGGGCATGGCGCCCTGGCTGAACGCTCTCTGCTTCCCGTGGTTCCCGCAGAAGATCACTTCGCCTACTCGATTCGAATCGTGTCCGAGGTTATGGCATCAAATGGCTCCACTTCGATGGCTTCCATCTGCGGAGGGTGCTTGGCTCTCATGGATGCAGGAGTACCTATCTCGGACCCCGTTGCCGGGATTTCCTGTGGACTCGTGACCGAGAACGGATCTGATGGAAAAATCGCTAAACATGTACTTCTCACCGATATTCTAGGTGAAGAGGACCACTTTGGCGACATGGACTTCAAAATCGCTGGTACCCGCAACGGGATCACTGGATTCCAGCTGGACCTCAAGATCAACGGTCTGCCTTTCGACATCATGCGTGAGTCAGTCGCCCAATCGAGAGATGCTCGCATCGCTATTCTGGACTCCATGGCGGAAGCTATCGACAAGCCACGTGAGAACGTCAGCGAAAACGCTCCGCGGATTACCACGGTTCAAATTAACCCAGAAAAGATCGGCGCTCTCATTGGCCCTGGCGGCAAGAACATCCGTCGTATCGTTGAAATCACCGGAGCGCAGCTGGACATCGATGACGACAACAGCGGCAAGGTGAACATCTACGCGACTAGCGAAGAGGCGATGAATCGCGCTATCCAGGAAATCGATCTCGTTTGCGGCGAAATCGAGGAGGGAAAGATCTACCGCGGTGTAGTCAAAGCCGTTAAGGAATTTGGCTGCTTTGTGGAGGTATTACCCGGTCAGGAAGGACTGGTACACATTTCCGAGTTGGCTGACTTCCGCGTCAAGCGCACCGAGGATGTGTGCAAGCCTGGCGACGAAATGGTGGTCAAATGCATTGGCATCGACGAGAAAGGCCGCGTACGCCTGAGCCGTAAAGCCGCCCTGGAAGAACTCGAAGCCCGCAAAGCTGCTTCAAGCGAAAGCGAAGCGGAGCCAGAAGAAGCGGACTCAAGCGAAGAGATCGAAACTGAAAAGGCTGCTGAATAAAGTTACTTGAAGCTTTCAATCTAACTAAAGGCCGGAGCATGATGCTCTGGCCTTTTTTTGTAACACCTCCTTGCCTAAAACTATGAACATCCTTCTCTCGAACGACGACGGTATCGACTCGCCCTTTCTTAGAATTCTAGCTGAGGTGTTCTCAGAAAATCACGACGTTGTCGTAGCCGCTCCTGCAAAAGAACAGAGCTGGATCGGAAAAGCAATGAGCAGACGCGGATCGGTACAGCTCGAAGAAGAGGCCTCATTTCCATGTTTTGCCTACAAATTAACCGGTACTCCAAGTGACTGCGTCAATATTGCATTGGAGCACCTTTGCATAGACACGCCAGACGCAGTCGTCTCAGGCATAAACATTGGCCACAATGCTGGCCTTAGCTTTATCGCGTCATCGGGCACAATTGGAGCGGCGCTAGAGGGGGCCTTGCAACGCTTCCCCGCGATAGCGGCGTCCATGTATCTCGATCCGGAACAATTCAAAGCAATTGGGGAACGCGAAAATCCTCTGACCGAACAAATGGAAAACCATGTCCGCGCCGCAGCAGAGATTCTAGTATCTCGTGTAAAGGATATCATCAAGGCTCCTACAGCCCCTTATGGAATCGTGCACAGCTTCAACTTTCCCTGCCGGAATATCGAAAAGGCTCGAATCGTAAAGGCGCGGGCTGCGAGAACCATTTCTCGGTCATTATTCAACCGGCAAGGAAACTCCTTCCAATTCGAGTACCACCCTCTGGAAACGATGAATTCAGAGGAAGCTTCCGACAGAGAGCTCATACACGGCGGCGATATAAGCCATACCGTAATCAACTTCAACTCCCTGGACAATACAACGTATTAGGCCAACTGATACACATTTTATACTCGCGATTATTGACACCAAGGTTCCAGTCCATTATCCGCCACGCTTATTTTTTGGAAAACGATGAAACCAACGCATAAACCAAGTCGCCCGTTTTTCTCCTCTGGGCCCTGCTCGAAAAGACCTGGCTGGTCACTAGCCAACCTGGAAAACGCTCTCGTTGGGCGATCGCACCGAGCAAAAAACTCGAAGGCGAGAATCCAGGAAGTGATTGATCGGTCGAAGACGATTCTCGGAATTCCAGACGACTATGTTTGCGGAATCGTGCCGGCGTCCGACACGGGCGCGGTTGAGATGGCTCTTTGGTCGCTTCTCGGAGCAAGAGGGGTTGACATGCTCGCTTGGGAATCGTTCGGAGCAGGCTGGATAACCGATGTCATCAAACAACTTGATTTGGAAGATGTGAACACATTGACCGCCGACTATGGCAAGCTGCCCGACTTTACGAAAGTCGACTTTTCGAACGACGTCGTCTTCACGTGGAACGGAACCACTTCTGGAGTCAAAGTACCCAATGGAGACTGGATTTCCCCAGACAGAAAAGGTCTAACGATTTGTGATGCCACGTCCGCCGTTTTCGCTATGGATCCTGCCTGGGACAAGCTCGACGTTGTGACCTGGTCATGGCAGAAAGTTATGGGAGGAGAAGCCGCCCACGGAATGATCGTCCTCAGCCCTCGCGCGATCGAGAGAATAGAAAGTTACACTCCCTCCTGGCCGTTACCTAAAATCTTTCGCCTCGCAAAAGGAGGTAAGTTGATCAAGGGGATTTTTGAGGGGGCAACGATCAACACCGTATCCATGCTCTGTGTAGAAGATGCGCTTGATGGACTGCGTTGGGCCGAAGAAATTGGTGGCCTGCCCACATTGATCGATCGATCCCAAGCGAACCTGAAAGCGATCGAAAACTGGGTGGCTTCCAATGATTGGATCGACTTCCTCGCTACGGACCCTTCGCAACGGTCCAGCACATCCATATGCCTAAAATTCACTGATCCTTGGTATGAAGCTCTTTCGGACGAAGAGCAAACTAGCTACGCAAAAGGACTCGTGTCACGGATAGAGGCAGAAGGTGCCGGCTTTGACTTTGGCTCCTATCGCGACGCGCCTCGGGGCATCCGCATTTGGGGAGGCGCCACTGTCGAGACATCCGATATCGAAGCCTTTCTCCCCTGGCTCGATTGGGCGCACAACGAAGCGAAAAACGGCTCGTAGACTGCACTTCCAGACTAGCGCTTCAAAATTGGCTTTTTGTCCCAAGGCACATGGATCGTAACGGGAGTCTTCTTCCAAACGTGATAGGGCTCGAATACCTTTCCGGGATTGAGTATTCCATTTGGATCCAAGGCCTTCTTGATAGCTTGCATGGCGGAAATTTCAGCGGTGTTCCGAGCTATTCTAAGAAAGGGGGACTTCGCTAAACCAATCCCGTGCTCACCTGAAATGGTTCCTCCCAATGAGACAACCGTTTCCATCAGATCCTGCACAGCCCCTTCTGCTCGAATACATTCTCCACGGATTTCGCGATGAAACATAATATTCACATGCAAGTTTCCATCCGCGGCATGACCAAAAGTAGGCATTGGCAAATTCCATTTTCTTTTTAGTCTCTTTAACGATTCCGAGAATCGAATTTGATTCTCAAGCGGAACAACGATGTCCTCGTTCAACTTGGCATTCCCAAGAGCGAACATGGCCCCGCTACACTTTCTTCGCACTTCCCAAAGGTTTTCCGCTTCGCTTTCCGAACGAGCATCTTTAAAGGCGATCGCCCAACGCTTGGCCCAAGCTTTTAGGCGACGTTTCGAATCTTTCAAATCGCTCGCACTGCCGTCGAACTCAATCAAAAGAAGCGGCTTTCCCTCCACCTTTTTGAACAGTCTAACCCCTGCAATCTCTTCCGCGCAGTAGATCGAATCTTCATCCAAGTATTCAAGTATCGACGGGGTCAGTCCCTCTCCTAGCAGAGCCCGCACAGCTTGCAGCGCCTTCTTTTCAGAATTAAAGGCAGCAACGCTCGTCCATCGAGCATCCGGTTTCGGGACGAGGCGCAGGACCGCTTTCGTGACCACTCCTAAAGTCCCTTCACTACCAATCCACAAATCCCGTATATTGTATCCGGTAGCAAATTTTTTGTATTCTCCTCCCCATGACACCTTCTCTCCGTTGGGCATAAACCCTTCCAAAGCCAAGACAAAGTCACGCGTAACCCCATATTTCGCGCACCTCATGCCACCCGCATTACAAGCGATATTGCCTCCAATCGTGCAATACTTAAGCGAAGAAGGATCTGGCGGATAGAAGAGCCCCTCCTTCTCTGACGCCTTCTGAATCTCACTTACCACTGCCCCCGGCTGGACAATCGCCATGGCTTTGTCCTTCTTAATAGCGATCCGCTTCATAAGGCTGACATCTAAAACCCAACCTCCCTTGACTGGGCTGGCCGAACCAGTCAGCGAGGTACCCGTTCCACGTGGTGTTACGGGAATCTTATACTTATTTGCCAATTTCAAAGTCTCGCGGACGTCGTCCTCTGACCGAGCGCGAATCAAGGCGTCGTATTCGTACGACAGCTTGCTACTATCGAATGATGCCATAAATTTCCGTTCGCCACTCGAAAAAACTTTTCGAGGACCCAGTCGTTTGAGAATCAGACTTGTCCCTCGCGCATTTGATTTACCCTTTTTCATTTAAACCTTTCAATCGCTTCGACCCTTGCTTCCGAACAAATAGCGAGCATCGTTAATCTCTTTTACTTTTAAAATCCTCAAGGCTACGAAATATGCTGCGGCTCCAATGGGCACCGATACAGCCACCCGAATAGATGGTCGAACATCGTCAAGCGCTAGCTCTAACGAGCCCACCACAACTGCCAAAACGATGCAGCCAACTAAATACTTCAACATAGACGGCATCACTTCCACCAATCGAAGCGAAAGGTCTAATCGGCGCAATCGAAGATGCATGTAGGCCGCCTGGACTACGATAGCGGTGTTGCTGGCTATTACTAATGCTTCTATCCGCCCGAGCAGCCTCAGGAGCGATATACTCAGGATAATGTTCACTATCAAGGCCAGCGTAGATCCCTTGACGGGAGTCTTCGTATCCTTGTTAGAATAAAAAGCTCGAGTCTCGATAGATACAAAAGCGTAGAAAGGCATGCCAATGGCACAGATGATCAAGATCGGTGACAACGAACTCGAGTTTGCCGCACTGAATTCTCCTCGCTCGAATAGAACGGTAACAATCTCTGGAGCCAACATTGAGAGCCCAACCGCAGCTGGCAACGTCAGCATCATAGACAACGATACTCCTTTACGATAGGTTGCCCCAAACTCAACCCCTTTCCCTTTGGCGATCGCTTGAGCCATCGATGGAAAGACAACGGTAGATATTGCTATAGTGAATACACCCAAAGGAAGCTCAACCAGACGATTCGCAAGGTATATGAGAGTCGCTCCGGATTCATTGAAGTCCAAAGCAAGAAAGCGGGAGACCATCACATTAATCTGATGTGATGCCGTACCGTAAATCCCTGGAAGAGTCAGGAAAAGCACCGATCTCAACCGAGGAGAAACCGAAAAATCCAATCGTGGCCTCCAGCCCTCCCTCACAAGAGCCAGAGAGGGCACCATAAATTGAAGCAGTCCTCCCAAAAGAACGCCCAAACAGAGGAAGTTCATCTTCTGTACCTCACTCTCCACCCATAGCCAGGTCCCAATTCCAAGCGAGAGCATCATACAGCTGTTCAACCAAATTGCCGTCATCGCGGGAATGGCAAACCGCCCCAGCATGTTTAGTACGGCAGCGACCACGGCAGCCAAACAAACTGGGACAATATACGGAAACACTAGTTTCGCAAGACCAGCCCCAATAATCCAATTTTCCAATACCGCTGACTCTTCAATCCAAAACAATACACCATAGGCCAATCCCGTAAGAAGCACGCAAATGACAAGGAGCCACGACAAGGTTTTGTTAACGAGTCGAAAAACGGCTTCGCGTCCGTTCTCCTCCATTTCCTCCGACAAATTTGGCATCAATGCTGCCGTCAAAGCGCCCTCCCCTAGAAGTCGTCGGAAAAGACTCGGCAGTGTGAACGCTGCCGTAAATGCGGAATTGAGGAGACTCGCTCCGAATACCGCCGTAATAAAAATATCCCGAAACAGGCCAAACACCCGCGACACCATGGTCATCGCGGAGACTACGCCCATTCGAGATATCATTTTCGACATTTCCTAGATCACAGAGAAAGACTGCGGACGAGCAAGACATTTGCTCCGGAATCGAATGACGAACATTGACACTCTCGGCCCCAAACCTACTTATCGAATCTCATCTATTACCTAAAATCCGACTTCACTCAAATTGCTAGTTAAGCGAACAAAAATCCTCAGCGTCTGACAAACTAGCAAAACACTTTAAGCAATGAATTTGACCGAAACACTGATCGGTAAGCTGCAAGCCCATCCCAAGCGATTTGTATTCACTGACGGGAATGACCCTCGAGTCCTTCAAGCGGCCCGGCAAATCGTCACTCGAAAGATGGGCGCCCCTATTTTGATTGGCGATAGAACGTCAATCAAAGTAATGGCAGCCAAACTCGACATTAATACTAAAGGGATTCGAATAATGGAACCGGAACGCAGCTCTGACATCAGCCAGATGAGAGACTTACTCCGATCCATTCCTCGATTCGCTGGATTAAGCGACGAGGAGATCGAGGCTAGATCCGTGGAGCCAAGCGTGTTTGCAACTCTATTGCTAAAGAGTAACCGTGCCGACGCGCTCGTGTCAGGAGCTACTACGAAAGCATCAAACGCCCTCAGAGCGCTCTTCCAAGTAATCGGTACCCAGACGGGAGTGAAAACGGCATCTTCCCTACTCGTAATCGACATGGAAGAAAAGGAAGTCGGAATTCACGGGGCGCTTTTCATGGGCGACTGTGGAGTGATCCCTGATCCTGATGCCGAACAGCTTGCCGATATAGCGATTACGACCGCATCTCTCGCCCACCATCTAACCAACGAACGCCCCAAGGTGGCGCTATTGAGTTTTTCGACCTATGGGAACCCTCGCCATCCCTCGGTCGCCAAGGTTCAGGCCGCTACTGCCTTAGCGAGGGAAAAAGCTAAAAATATAGGCCTCGAGGCAGACATTGACGGAGATCTTCAAATCGATGCCGCACTGGATCGAGCGACTGCTCAACTGAAAAAAACGGAAGGCAGCTTGGTAGCAGGAGACGCTAACGTCCTCATTTTTCCCGATTTAAATAGCGGAAATATAGCCACAAAGTTAATCCACCTTCTTTCCGGAGCAAACAAGTACGGCCAAATCATTATGGGTCTCAACAAGCCCGCTGTCGAAATCAGTCGCGGCGCTACTGCTCATGACATTCTCGGAGCAGCTGCAATCTCAGGATGCCAAGCCATTGACCATCGCCTCCTTTTCGGAATGGGCGAGAACCCGGACTCATTCTGACGGCTTTTCATGATATGAAGGATCGCAAACTAAAGACGCGCCCTAACAACCATACAACGCATCGCATTTTCGTGGCTGGCACGAGAATGAACGACGGGAAGACGACCACCTGCCTCGGCCTATTCGCCGCTCTTCAACAAAAGTACTCAAAAGTTGGATTCATTAAACCGGTTGGCCAAAGGTTCGTAAAAATTGACGGACAACTGATCGACGAGGACTCAATTCTTCTTGAGAAGACTTACAACGTTGAAACCCCCATTTCAAGTATGAGCCCGATCGCAATCGATGGCTCCTTCACCAAACGTTACCTCGATGATCCAATAAAGATGGGAGCAGACTTAACGGATAAAGTTTGCAACGCTTTCGACCGAGCTTCTTGGGAGAAGAACTTTACCTTGATCGAAGGGAGTGGACACGCAGGGGTTGGGTCCGTATTCGAACTTTCGAATGCAAGAGTCGCTAAGTTGCTTGGGGCTAAGGCGATTATCGTAAGCAGGGGGGGGATCGGTCAACCCATTGACGAGATTGCCTTAAACAAGGCCCTATTCGATCAGGAAGGGGTCGAAGTCGTTGGCGCGATCATCAACAAGGTAGAGGCCGACAAAATGGAGATGATACGGAAGTATACAAGCTTGGCCCTAAAACGTTTGGGCATTCCCCTTCTTGGTCTGTTGCCCTCAGAAAAGGTGCTGACTTCACCCAATCTAGAGCAAATCCGAGAACGAGTGAACGGAACTCCCTTGAATCGCGTCGACGAGATCCGGCCCAGAAGGTTCAGCCACATCGTTATCGGGGCGATGACGGCAACTGGCTTTTTGGATACAGTGTCTCCTGACACGCTTCTAATCACTCCGGGCGACCGGGAGGACATCGTTCTAGCCGCATTATCCCACGAATCTCACCACACCTCAGGAACGATCTCCTGCATCATTCTGACCCGAGACATTCGGCCGAGCCCTGAACTTCTTGAACGAATTGGAAAGAGCCGTATCCCCTTCATTTCGGTATCGACAGACAGCTACACTGTAGCGTCTCGAATTCACAGTATGACTGTAAAAACACAGCCTGGCGACAACGACAAGATACCTCTAATCAAAAAGATTATCCAAGAGAACATCGACTTGAACCAAATCATCGATGCCTTCACACCGATCGAAGACTAAAGAGCCAGAACGATTTGGTCCTCTAGCAATTCAATTTCACGAATAGCTCCCAGCGAGCTTTTCACTTCAGTCGGCAGTGGAAACATTGCCTTGTTTGACTCAAACAGATTGTCAACCAGACCACCAACTTTCGGTATTCTGAGAGAGTTTAAAAGGATTTTGTCAATTTTCATCTTTACCCCACTCTCTCCATTCTCAAACCGCCCAAACGCCTGCATAAGCACTTCGAAGCGGTCTTTTTGTGGATTGACGATAATTTTGCCGCTCAAAACGAAACGATCGGTCTCGATTCGTACGTTCGGGGAGGAAAACGAAATATTTGACGGAGTACCATCCTCATTCGTATCCGCACTCTTGAACTGGCTCAAGTAGTGGTTGATCTCCATTTCCGTAAAGGGGATGGAACCGGGGATCTGACGTCCCAGCCGACTGATCCGAGACTTGACCGTCGCCGACTCAGCCGCCGCTGCAGACCCTGGAGAGTAGTAGACCGCGTAATCTCCAATTTTACCGGATTCGGCAGGTTCGTTTCCTCTCAATGGCGCTTCTCGTAGCAAAATAAAACTGCCGAGCAGAATTCCGAGCGAAACGCCGGATATTGCGGTAAGAATCATGCCAAAGGTAGATGGCTCTTTCGGCAGTCTTCTTTTCATATTCTAACTAACCTCTATCGGCTTTTAGCTGGAGGTTCTTGAAGACATTGCCCATTAAATAGAAATAAATAATACCTCCTGCAAAATACGTAAAAGGGAGTATGTACAAGAGCCCGATATAAGCGATCGTAGGTACCCAGTAAGCATGGATTCCGGCCTTCATCAGCCCAACCAGAGCTTGGAAATTAAAACAGTTCTTAAAATCTTCGTTTAGCAAATAGAGATATAAAGCAGCGCTCGGAAGCGGAACCGCAAAAAACAGAACCGGAGCCATAGGAATCTTCACAAAGACCGAATCCCAAGGGGAAAGGCCCACCAAGGCGCCCATCAATGCGACTGGAATAAACCCGAACAGGAAAAAGATGAGGAATAACTTCAAACCATCAACGAACATCCCTTTCCAATCTCCCCAGTCCGGAAGAGAGATCTCGCGTTGCGCTTTCCCCTGGGCAAACAGGCGGTATAAGTACCCAAACGCTACGAAATGAGCGATTGGAATTATCGAGAAAACAACCCCCAACATACACTTGTTGAACCAATTTGGGTCAGACGACAGTCGTTTAGATACTTGCTCAATTGTTTGCATTTCGGAAAGCTCAGTTGATTTTTAATCTATGATCGCGCATTTTGCATGGAGTTCAAAGAGAAATTAGCAGCATACGTCCGAGAGGTTGAGCAAGCGCTCGACAAGTTGACCCCGTCCTCATCGACACGCCCGAAACGAATCCACGAAGCCATGCGATATAGTCTTTCCGCAGGAGGAAAGCGCATTCGACCATCGCTGCTGCTTGCATCCAGAGACCTTTTCGACACCGAAATATCTGCTGCCCCAGCTGCGGTCGCGGTTGAATGCCTCCACACATACACCTTGATTCATGATGACTTGCCTGCGATGGACGATTCCCCGCTTCGCCGCGGAGTCCCGACCTGCCACATTCAATTTGACGAGGCCACGGCTGTATTGGCGGGAGACGCTCTCTTGACGCTCTCCTTCGAACTATTGGCTACCCACTACTCCAGTTATACCGATATCGGGCTTGGACTCGTGAATATACTTTCTGAAACTGCAGGTAGCCAAAAGCTGATCGGAGGTCAAATGGAGGACATTCTTGGAGAGGATCAACAACTCAACGGGGATGAACTGAATTTCATACACCTGAACAAGACTTCTGCCCTAATCGAAGGGAGCCTCAAGATGGGTGCGACCATTGGGAAAGCGAGCAGGGATCAAATAGAGCAAATTGCCGATTACGGACGCTGTATCGGCCTTGGGTTTCAGATAATGGACGATATCCTGGACGCCACAAGTAACTCGGAAACGATGGGTAAAG
>CALDFV010000236.1 GCA_937942145.1 uncultured Opitutaceae bacterium | reverse complement strand
TCACCGAAGGTCGGGGTTATTACTGAGTGGCGGAGCAAAAACGACCCTGCTTTGCGATGTAGCTACGACGACACTTCTTCGTGAAGTTTGCGATAATTCCTAAAAATAGAGTTAAGTTGACGACGATAGGCGGGACTGGATCTGGGAGGTGTGAGATGAAATCGGTTGCTGCCTGGCTTTCTTAGCTAAGGCTGAGTCATCAAGTGATGATATCGTACCAGACCTTTCCGTGCACATCGGTCAGTCGGAGATTTCTGCCACCATGCTGGAAAGTGAGTTTCTCGTGATTGACGCCGAGCAAGTGGAGCACGGTGGCCCATAGTTCGTAAATATTGGATACGTTCTCGGTGGCGTAGTAGCCAAACTCGTCTGTCGCCCCATAAACGGTGCCACCACTTGTGCCTCCGCCTGCCATCCAGGCGCTGAATCCTTGGGGGTTGTGGTCACGGCCGATTCCTTGGGCGAAGGGATTGCGCCCAAATTCTCCAGTGAAAACGACGAGGGTTTCATCAAGTAGACCACGATTTTTTAGGTCGGTGAGGAGGGCTGCGATCGGCTTGTCGACTTGGGAGGCCATCGCCCCATGCCCGATTTCGATTTTGTTGTGTTGATCCCATGGATTGGCTTTTTGCACACCCTTTTCGAAGGGACAGCAGGAGAGCTCAACAAACCGAACACCTCTCTCGACTAGGCGTCGCGCCATGAGACATTGCCGGGCGTATTCCGATTTGTACCAGACAGGATCATGAACTCCGTATTCATCCAGCAAGGACTCAGGCTCATCGGAAATGTCGGTGAGCTCAGGAACGGCTTGTTGCATAAGGTAGGCGGTCTCTGCGTTCTCGACAGAGGCCATGACCGCATCCTTCGCCGCGGTGCGCTGAGCAAACCCCGCATCTAGCGTTTTAATGATGTCGAGGGCTTTACGTTGCTCATGGTCTAGCATGGCAGGCTGAATGTTTGGAACCGCTCGACTGCCGGAAACGTTGAAAATGGAACCGCCATTTGTGGCGGGCAAAAAAGCGTTTCCAAAGATGCTTACGCCTCCATGAGGGGCGCCAGAGTGTTCGGATTGGAGCACGACGTATCCAGGCAAGTTTTTGTTTTCTGTGCCCAAACCATAATTGACCCAAGCTCCGGCGCTCGGATGGCCGAGAAAAGGAAAGCCTGAATGGATGAAGAAGTTGCCTTGGGCGTGTTCGCTGAAATTGGCAGTCAACGACCGGATCACCGCCATGTCGTCGGCATGTTCGGCGATGTTGGGAAAGAGATTAGTCATCTCGATGCCGGACTGGCCATATTTCTTGTGATCCCAAAAAGAGCCCATGATGTTGCCCACCTGGTCAAATTGAGTTCGCTCTACTTCTACCGGCATGGGTTGACCGTGCATTTCCCGCAGAAGGGGCTTCGGGTCAAAGGAATCCACGTGGGATACGCCCCCCGACATGTAGAGAAAAATTACAGACTTAGCCTTGGCAGCATGGTGAAGCGTGGGAATGTAGGGACTTTCTCCGGACGCTGAGTTGATGAGACTCGACAAGGTTAGGGCGGCCACTCCCTTTGAAGTCAGGGTCAGGAATTCACGGCGATTCTGGAGATTAATAGACATAGATAAACTCCTTCGTATTTAAAAGGGTAAAGGCGATTCGCTCAAGGGCGGTATTGGGATCATTGATGCTCTTATAGTAGGCTTCCAGGGTTTCACGTTCAGATTTGCTCGGAGTCCGCGCATAGGCCCCAAGAAAAAGAGTTTCCAGTTTTTGATCGAAGCTAGATTCGCTTAACTGTGAATCGACTCTTTCGGCCCAACGCTTGGCGGATTCCTGAATGAACGGCCCGTTCATCATGCTCAACGCCTGGGCAGGCACACTTGTGCTGTCTCGGCGGCTGACGGTCGTCGTTGGAATCGGGAAATTGAACGTTGAGAGAAAGGGGTCCAACTGGTTTCGTTTAGACATTTTGTAGACGCCCCGCTCGAAATCTTTTTGGGCTAGGCTGTTGATCGAGTCCATAATCGCTTCCGCGTCCAGACGACGAGGTGTGTAATAAGACAAGAATTGGTTGGTAGGATCTTTTTCGTTCGCTTCATCAGGAGCGAGACTTCCCGAGCGAAAGGCGCGGCTGGCGACCATGTTCCGAAGCGCGGTTTTGATAGACCAACCGTTTTTTTCGAAATTCAAAGCAAGGTAGTCAAGCAGTTCCGGATGGGTGGGCTTTTTGCCTAGTCGGCCAAAATTGTCGGTTGTGGAAACGATGCCTTGCCCAAAGACATAGTGCCAAAGTCGGTTGACCAGAACGCGCGAATTAAGGGTGTTCGTCTTGCCGGCTATGTCTTGCGCGAGCTCGAGCCGTCCCGAGTCTTTGTTACTGTAGGGCCTGTTGTCGAATGCTTCCAGAAATTGCCTCGGCACCGCCTCACCGGGGTTTTTGTAGTCACCGCGAATGAGTAGTGGCTGATCTATGACATCGCCTGTCAGGAGAGCGGGAGCTCGAGTCGGGAAGGGGATTTCGCTTTCCAGATTGCGGTATTGAGAGACGAGTCCACGTTGTTGAGCAGGCAGAGATTCAAGTCGATTGGGCAGGAGGTCGAACCGTACGAAGGCACTCAAAAATTCGGCCTGCGCATTGGTGATTTGTCTGCTCTTCCAAGCGATGATGGATGCCCGGAGGGCCCGTTTGTAAATTGCTAGAAGGGAATTCGGTTCTCTAAGACTGGAACCATCTGGAAGCACTGTGTATAGCGGAACTCCTAGTTCCTTGACCTTGAAGTCTCCGCCTATCACTTCAGTCACCCCAAACCAGGAACGGCCCTCTGATGCGTTGACCGGTTTGTCGCCAATGGTCGAAATCTGGTAGTGGATTTGTTCTCCATTCCAGAACTTGTATTTTTTCAGCGGGTACCATTGCGAGATTCCTGTTTCTGCCCTTTCGTAGGGATGCAGTCCTTGTTCTAAGGGATAGTTCCGTGCCGACATGCGAATCGCTCCGTTGAGTCCCGCAGCTCGCAGGTAGCTCCATTCACCCTTTGCAATATGGTTGGGAGAGGCCAGAGTCCCATTGTGCTTGTCGGAGGTCAAATGACTGTAGACGCCCCGCGGGTAAATCCCGGATATCGCATAGACTCCCTCTCCCGCGACGGAGAATGATCCCGCGGGACTGACCTTGGAACCCAGTCCGCTTCCACTGCGATACCAGCGATCCAGGGTTTTCTGATCCCGAAGATCGGCGTAGAAGGTGGCGTTCTTTTTAGCCGCCTCGTATGTATCGAGCGCCGCGTGGTGTTTCGTCGCTTGATGATTCCATTTCTCGGTGAATTCTTCGAGGGGTAGCTTTTTCCACAGTTTCATCGGAGCCAATGGGTGATATTCTCCCACTTGGTCGATCTCTCGTTTCAGGAATAACTGGCTTAGGCGTTCGGGATCGGTGGGCAGCGCTAATTTTCGTCTCCTTGCAGGAAGTTTCAGGTCGGCACGGATTGCCTTTTCTTCCTCCGTTTCGGCGAAATTGAAAGTGGCTAGTTTGTCGACGGCGGCATCTACATTCTTCAGCCAGAAATCCGCCATGGATCTTCGGATACTGGGTTTCAGTTTCTCCAGTTCCTTCTTGTTCGTCTCTTGTTTTTCCCGTGTATCGATATTAAGCGTACCGGGGCGGCTGCTCGCCATAATGCCATAAAGCCGGTAAAAGTCATTCTGGCTAATCGGGTCGAACTTGTGGTTGTGACAACGGGCGCAGGAAACGGTAATGCCCAGCATGGCCTTCGAGAGGACGTCGATCTGATTTTCGGTATTGGTGATCTGTTCCTGATAGGCATCGACCACACCGAATCCGTAGGGCACCATGCGAAAGTGGGCGGGCCCGATAGCCGATTCATTGATACCGAGTTCCTGGTTGATGCGAGGCTTTTTCAGGAGGTCGCCCGCTACGTGCTCCGTTAGTAGTTGGTCGTAGGGAACATCGGCATTGAGCGCTCGAATGAGGTAGTCACGATAAGCGGATGCGTAGGGTAGATTGGGGTCTCCTTCACTCCCATGGGATTCGGCATAACGATACCAGTCCATCCAATGGCGAGCCCAGCGCTCGCCGAATTCCTCGGATGCGAGAAGCGTATCCACGAGATCCCAATAAGCCGTTTCATTGGGGTCTGCCGTAAACTGTTCTACCACTTCAATCTTCGGAGGAAGCCCAGTGAGTACCAGATGCAGGCGGCGAACGAGCGTTTCTGGACTCGCCTGCTCTTGGGGCCTCAGCCCTTTCTGCGAAAGCGATGCGAATAGGAACTGGTCAATGGGGCTTTGATTCCAATCCGGAATTGAAGCTTTGGGAGGAGTTGTCTTTTTGAGCGGCTGAAAAGACCACCAGTTACTGCGTTTTTCGAGCAGCGTATCCCAAGCGACGGCATTGTCTAGGTCAAGTTGGGTTGGCTTTTTATCACGGGGATCCGGGGCTCCCATGCGTATCCATTCCTCAAAGTCGGCGATGACACGGTCGTCGAGTTTAGGAGCGTTTTCAGGCATTTCCAAGTCATCTTCGTGGCGAATGGCCCAGATCAAGACACTGTCTTCGGGTTTCCCTGGCTCTATGATGCTTCCGTTTTCGCTGCCTGCGAGGAGGGCACCTCGATAGTCTAAAGCCAACCCGGCCTTGGCCTTGTTGACGCTATTGTGGCACTCATAGCAACTTTCCGCCAGTACTGGGCGAATCTTGTTTTCGAAAAACTCGACCTGTTCCGGTGTCGCATCCAGCGCGAAAAGGCTCATAGACGAAGCTCCGATGATGAGAGCGGCTTTGAACTTGGGCAGAATGAAATCCGGCTTGGGGGATATGGGGAAGTGAGAACGCATCTAGTTCGATGTACAGGATAGGATTTTCGTTTTTTGTGAATGGAGTGTCGAATGAAAAAGGTCTCGGGGTAGGGCATGATCTTGGGGGATGCCATGCTAGAGTAGCAGACTCAAAGGGACGCCTGATGATATTGCCCTGCAAATCGATTCAATTGCGGAGAAATGCGTGGGGAAAGATTAATCTGTCTTTTTTGAAACCCGGCTTCAATTCGCCGCGTTGTCGGTTTAGTCCCCATCGATTCTTTCGATTTGCACAATGCTTCGTTTCATAAAATTCAACCTTCTCCTGTTATTACTGCCTTTGGCTCTGATCGGTCAGGATGCGCCAATAACCCACACTTTGACACTCCCAGAAGTGATCTCGTTGGCGCTTGACCGAAATCTGCTGCTGCAGCGATCAGGTATCCAGGTACAGCTGCGTGAGAATGAGGTTGAGTCGGAGAAGGCCGACTTTAAACCCAACTTGACGGCCTCCGCTGGTATTTCGACGCGGTATGCGGCAGATGGGAGGGATCCGGTTTGGGATGACGGATCGTTCACTGACTCAGCAAGCGGCAGCTTGAATTCCTCTGTAACGCTTTACCGAGGCGACGAGCAGAAAGCCTCACTTGAACAAGCGATGTCTAGCCTGGAGGCGAGTCGCAAGGACTTGGACCGTTCTCAACAGCAGATTCTTTTCCAGTCTGTAGCCCGTTATTTGGAAGCTATTCTAAACTTGAAAGCCATCGATATTCAGACGGAGGAGTTGGCGACGCGTCTGGAGAATCTCGAACGTATTGATTTCGACTACCAAAATGAGATTCGCATCCTCGCCGACGTGCAACGGCAGAAGGCTCTCGTAGCCGATAGCGAGCGGCGGGTTGCCGCTGCCAATCGAGCCTATGAGAATAGCCTGTATCTCTTGAAGGATCTGCTTTTGCTGCCACCTAGAGACGAAGTAGTTCTCGATTTAGACGATAGTGACTGGCTGGAACCTGAGAATATTGGCGAACCATCGATTCAGGAATCACTTGCCCGAGTTTTCGAGCGCCCCGACTTGCTTGCCCAGCAGTTTCGACTGACGGCTGCGGAGCAGAATATCCGTATCGCAGAATCCGGCAAAAAGCTGACTCTCTCGGCGAACGCGGGATTGCGCACAAGCTACTCGAGTCGCAGTCCCATCGGAAATTTTGGGGAGCAATACTTCAAGAATTCACCCGACATTTCTGGCGGATTGTCCGTATCCGTTCCGATCTTTGACCGACGACGCACGGAGACCAGTATCGTCCGAGCAAGGCTGCAGCAGGATCAGGAAGAACTCGATCTGCAGGACTTGGAGCAAGTCGCCGAGACGGATCTTCGCCTCGCCATGCTCAATTTCAATACGGCTAAGCTGCAGCTTAAGGCCTCTCAAGAACAGCTGAGTTCCGCCGAGATCGCTTTAGAGGCGGAACAAGCCCGTTACGATGCAGGAGCGGCGACATTGCTAGATGTTACTACGCTGCAATCCACGCGACTCGATGCCGCTGTTTCAGTAGAGGAGTCCCGCTTTGACCTGTTCGTGAATCGCCTCGATATCGCATTTCAAGACGGAACCATTGAATCCTTTCTCTTGAACCAGCTAAATACAAATATCCCAGGACTGGAGTAGTTTATTATGAAGACTAAAATATTTATACTGCTAACCATATTAGGTGCCGTCGGATATGGTGGCTACCGTTATTTCGGAGAGGATGATAAGAGCGACTCCGAAGGCCCAGTCTACAATTTCGCGAAGATCGAACGTAAGACAATCCAGAATATGGTCTCTTCCACGGGGACACTGGCGGCACGAGAGCTAGTTGAAATCGGCTCCCAAGTATCAGGGACGATTGAAGACGTGTATGCGGACTTTAATGACACCGTGGAAGTCGGACAGCTCATTGCCCTGATCGATCCATCTGTTTTGGACGCCCAAGTGAAGAGCTCTGAGGCGGATGTATTGAGACAGAAGGCGAATCTTAAAAAGGCTAAATTGGATTATGAGCGATTTAAGCCGGTGAACGAAAAGGGATTTCTTTCGGGGAAGGACTTCCTCGGATATGAAGTGTCATTACAGACTGCCGAAGCGAGTGTCATGAGTGCAGAAGCATCGTTGGAGCGTATTAAGCGCAGTCGCGAGTTCGCCGAGATACGCGCGCCGATCAGCGGGGTAATCATCGATCGCAATGTAGAAAAAGGTCAGACCGTGGCGACGAGTTTCAATACCCCACGACTCTTTATAATCGCGGAAGACTTGGGGCTGATGGAGATTCTAGCGAATGTGGATGAAAGTGACATCGGGCAGATTAAGACAGGACAGGAGGTTCGCTTCACGGTGGCTGCCTATCCTGAGCGGACTTTTGTTGGTCAGGTCACTGAAATAAGACTGCAACCGCAAGTAGTGCAGAACGTGGTGAATTACACAGTAGTTGTGGAAACGGAGAATCCGAGACGCGTGTTGCTTCCCGGAATGACGGCTACTTTGGATTTTGTTGTAGAGGAGGTGGAAAATGTGGTTTCGGTTCCCGCATCCGCTCTGAGCCTGAAGATGAATGACGAAATGATCGCCAAGATGCAGAAACGGCGCGAGGAGATACTCGCTCAGCGTCAAGCCGCAGGTGGTGGCGAAGGGCGTCAACGCGGCCAGGGGGGCGGTGGCGCTGCCGGCGAACGCCGACAGCGAGGAGAAGGTGGCCTTCCCGGATTTGGTTCGAGCCCTGGTGGCTTTGGTGGAGCCCAAAGCGGTGGTGGCCGTGGTGGAGCAGGAGGCGGTGGAAATCGTCGGAATATTGCGACACTTTGGTACCTCGACGGAGAAGGAGAATTGCAAATGTTGCCCGTACGCACGGGGGTGACTGACGGATTGAGCGCTGAAGTCCTGCCCCTTCAAGATACCGAAATCGAAGAAGGACTGGAAATAATAGCCAAAGTGCTAACTCCCTCGACTAATCCCCAGCCAACTTCCGTCTTTGGAGGAAGAGGGGGAGGTCTCGGGGGACTAACCGGTGGTCGCGGTCCTGGCGGTGGCGGCGGTGGTCGTGGCCGCGGTTTTTGAGGGCTATCAACTCTATTGTCATGCCAGACGTTATACAGACAAATAATCTAAAGAAGACGTACCCGCTTGCGGAACCGGTACACGCGCTTCGCGGGGTCAATTTGACTATTAGCCCTGGGGAGTTTGTCAGTATCATGGGCGCTTCTGGCTCGGGAAAATCCACATTCATGAACATAATCGGTTGTCTCGATAAGCCGACGGATGGGTCCTACCTTCTGGATGGAATTGCCGTGGGAGATCTCTCCCGCAATGAGCTTGCTGAGATTCGGAACGAGAAAATCGGATTTGTCTTTCAAGGGTTTAACCTTCTTTCCCGCACATCCGCTCTGGAAAATGTTGAGCTTCCTCTCGTGTATCAGCGAAAAGCATCTAAGGTGAAAGCAAAGGACAAGGCGGCGGAGTGCCTTAAGCGAGTCGGGCTGGGCGATCGCATGGATCATCATACGCAACAGCTTTCAGGGGGGCAGCAGCAGCGTGTAGCGGTAGCGAGAGCATTGGTCAACGATCCTGCTCTCATCTTAGCTGATGAACCCACGGGGAATTTGGACTCACGCACTTCTCTGGATCTTATGGGTCTGTTCCAGGAATTGAATCAGCATGGCATCACCATTGTGCTGGTGACGCACGAACCGGATATAGCTCGTTTCACCAAACGAGTCGTTGAGATGCGGGACGGATTGATCGTAAGGGATAGCAAGATTGAGGATCGGGGCGATGCTCGTAAGGAGCTGGAAGCGTTTTCAGGGGTAATTGGGCTATGATATTATCTGATTCAATGGTAGGGAGGAATCGCCTGGTCCTCCGAACGAACAACCCAAAATTGGAGGACTGAGTCAGTCCTCCCCACCTATAAAACCAAGTGAAGATTTTTAAATTACTAGCCATTGCCCAGAGCAGCTTATTGAAAAACCGGACCCGAAGCATACTTACGATGCTTGGCATCATCATAGGTGTGGGAGCGGTAATCGTAATGCGAGCTATTGGTGATGGGGCTCAGCAGAATATAGAAGAGCGTATCAATTCTCTCGGTACAAACTTGCTTATGGTGCGTTCGAGCTCTAATTCTTACGGAGGAGTCCGTCGTGGCTCAGGGAGTTCTCGTACTTTGTATATCAAGGACGTGGATATTATTCGGGAACAATGCTCCCTGATCTCCGCCGTCTCTGGTATCGTGAATGTGAACGGTCAGATTATCGGGGGCGGAACCAATTGGGCTTCCCAGGTTCAAGGAGTGGGGCCGGAATTTCTGGAGATCAAGAGCTGGGAAATCGAAGACGGAGTGATGTTCACCGAGCGTGACATGCGGGCCAAGAGTAAAGTCGCGGTACTAGGCGCCTCGGTGGTTGAGAATATGTACGGAGGGGGCAATCCCATTGGGCAGACCGTCCGGATTCAACAGACTCCTTTCAAAATCATAGGTGTGCTGAAAGCCAAGGGACAAAGTTCTGGAGGACAAGACCAGGATGATACGGTATTAGTGCCTTTGACGTCTGCTGCTTTTAGAC